>NZ_JBSGZJ010000094.1:0-19095 GCF_053610925.1 Streptomyces sp. NPDC054847
GGCCGTCAGCGCGGTGGTGCTGCTGCGGATCTCGGTACCCCTCGGTCTGCTGATCCTGCTCGGCGTCCCGCCCCTGCTGTGGATCGGCCACCGCATCAGCCGGCCGCTCGAACGGCGCAGCGAGGTCGAGCAGGAGCGCGCCGCCCACGCCTCGGGCGTCGCCGCCGACCTGGTGGCGGGCCTGCGGGTGCTCAAGGGCATCGGGGCGGAGCAGGCCGCGGTGTCCCGGTACCGGCGCACCAGCCAGGACTCCTTGGCGGCGGCCCTGCGCGCGGCCCGCAGCCGGGCCTGGCACGACGGCGCGATCCTCGCCCTCACCGGGGTCTTCATCGCCGCCATCGGACTGGTCGGCGCGCACCTGGCGATGCGGGGCGAGATCAGCATCGGCGACCTGGTGGCGGCCGTGGGGCTCGCCCAGTTCCTGCTCGGCCCGTTCCAGCTGCTCACCTACGTCAGCGGCGAGTTCGCGCAGGGACGTGCCTCCGCCGACCGGATCGCGGAGGTGCTGGCGTCGCCGCCCGCGGTGCCCGTGGGGACGGCCGCGCTGCCCGGCCCGGTCACCGGCGCACTGCGGCTGCGCGGCGTCACGTACGGGGCGCTGCGCGGGACCGACCTCGACATCGGCGCGGGAAGCCTCGTCGGCGTCGTCGCGAGGGACCCGGCCGCGGCGAGCGACCTCCTGCTGTGCCTCGGCCGCGAACTCGATCCCGCAGAAGGGACGGTCGAGCTCGACGGAGTGCCCCTGGCGTCGCTCGCGCCGGCCGAAGTGCGCGGCGCGATCCTCGTCGCCCACCACGACGCGGACCTGTTCGAGAGCAGTCTGCTGGACAACGTACTGGCCGGGCGGGACGGCGGCCCCGTGGACGTCGGGCCGGCACTGGCGGCCTCGGCGGCGGACGAAGTGGCACGCGCCCTGCCACAGGGGGTGGACACGATGCTGACCGAGCGCGGCCGGTCGCTGTCCGGCGGGCAGCGTCAACGGGTCGCGCTGGCACGGGCACTGGCCGCCGATCCGCCGGTGCTGGTGATCCACGACCCGACCACGGCGGTCGACACCGTCACCGAGTCGCGGATCGCCGCCCGGCTGAGCGAACTCCGCCGTGGCCGTACGACGATCCTCGTCACGACCAGCCCGGCCCTGCTGGCCGTGACCGACCGTGTGGTGGTGATCGACGAGGGCGCCGTCACGGCGGACAGCCGCCACCCCGATCTCGTCGCCACCGACGAGGCGTACCGCTCGGTGGTGCTGGCGTGACGGCCGTGCAGGGCGGCGCCCCGCACGACGAGGCGGCCCCACACAATGAGCCGGCCGCAGGGTTCGAAGCTGCCGCCGAACGCGCAGCCGGACCCGGTGAAGCTGCGGCCGAACAGAGAACTGCCCCTGGTGAAGCTGCCGCCGAACGCGGACCGGCACCCGGTGAAGCTGCCGCCGGACGCGCAGCCGCAGACGACGGAGGCCCGACGATGAGTGCGACCGGCACACCCGACCGTGAGCTTCTGCCGATCGCCTCCGGCGCCCGGACCCTCGCCGTCGTCGGCACGCTGCTGCGCGGCCACCGGCTGCTGACCGTGTCCGCGGTGACCGTCCTCGTCCTCGGAACCGGCATCGGCATGCTGACCGCTCCCCTGCTGGGCCGCATCGTCGACCTGGTCGTCGCGCAGCGCGGCCCCGGCTCCCTCACGCTGCCGATGGTCCTCCTCGTCACGGTGGCGGCGGTCAGGGGCGTCGCCACCGCGGTCGGCAGCTCACTCGTCGCCCGGCTCGGCGAGACCGTGCTCGCGAGCCTGCGTGAGCGGTTCGTCGAGCGGGCGCTGCGGCTGCCTCTGCAACGGGTGGAGCGGGCCGGTTCCGGCGACCTGACCTCCCGGGTGACCGGCGACGTGACGCTGATAACGAAGGCGGTGCGCCAGGCACTTCCCGAGTTCAGCGGCGCCGTCCTCACCATCGTGCTCACCCTTGTCGGACTCGCCGTGCTGGACTGGCGTTTCCTGCTCGCCGTCCTGCCGGCCGTACCGGTCCACGTCCTCACCGTGCGGTGGTACATCCCCCGCTCGTCGCCGGTGTACGCGGCACACCGGGTGGCGACCGGCGCGCTCCAGCACCAGCTCCTCGACAGCGTCGGCGGTGTGCGGACTGTGCGGGCGTTCCGGCTGAACGGCAGGCACGCTCAGTTGCTGGAGCAGCGGTCGGGGGACGCGGTCGACCTCGCGCTGCGCGGCATCCGGCTCGTGTCCGGCTTCTTCTCGCGGCTGAACCTCGCCGAGTTCGTCGGTCTGGCGTCGGTCCTGGTCACCGGCTTCATGCTGGTCGGCAACGGTTCCGTGAGCATCGGCACGGCGACCGCGGCGGCGCTCTACTTCCACAGCCTCTTCAACCCGGTCAACGCCGCGCTCTTCCTCATCGACGAGGCGCAGTCGGCCGGTGCGAGCCTCGCCCGCCTGGTCGGCGTGTCGAGCCTGCCGGCCGAGCACGACCCGGCCGGGGCCCCCGTACCGGTCGACGGTTCCGTCAAGGTGTACGGGCTCAGCCACGAGTACGTGCCCGGGCATCCGGTGCTGCGTGAGGTCGACATCGAGGTGCGTGACGGCGAGCGGGTGGCGCTGGTCGGTGCCAGCGGGGCCGGGAAGACCACCCTGGCGAAGCTGATCGCCGGTGTCCATCCGCCGTCCGGCGGCTCGTTCAGCCTCGGCGGCGTCGACGCGGGGGAGCTCGGACCGGCCGGCATCCGGCGTGCGGTGACGCTGATCAGCCAGGAGGTCCATGTGTTCGCCGGACCGCTGGCGGAGGACCTGCGGCTGGCACGGCCCTATGCCACCGACGAGGAGCTGCGCGGCGCGCTCGCCCGGGTCGACGCCCTGGGGTGGGTGGAGGCGCTGCCGGACGGGCTCGGCACCGTCGTCGGTGAGGGCGGCCACCGCCTCACGGTGACCCAGGCCCAGCATCTGGCCCTGACCCGCCTGGTCCTCGCCGATCCGCCGATCGCGATCCTCGACGAGGCCACGGCGGACGCGGGCAGCGCCGGCGCCCGCGTCCTGGAAGCGGCCGCGCTCAAGGCACTTGAGGGGCGGACGGCGCTGATGGTGGCCCACCGGCTCCCTCAGGCGGCGACCGCCGACCGCGTCGTTGTCCTGGACGGGGGCCGGGTCGTCGAGACCGGTACGCACGAGGAGTTGGTGGCGGCCGGCGGCCGCTACGGCGACCTGTGGTCGGCGTGGTCCGACAGCCGCCGTCAGCCGGGGGACGGCGGGGCGTCGAAGACGGCCGCCAAGGCCTGACCGGGGCGCGGTCGGGAGGCTCCGCGTCTGGATGCCATCAACTCCCGTACTCCCCGAGGGCCGTGGAAGGCCGGCCGTCAGGACCCTGGCGCGGCAACCACCACAAGCTCGCGCCTCGGTGCGCGCGCCCCCGCCTTCGCCCGCAGCCGGCTCTTCTGCCGGGCAGGAGCCGGCGACGCTTCCGGCCGCGGTGCCGCCGGCTTCCCTGCCCCGACCGGGCGTCGTGGACGACCGTCAGCCGGTCCCGGCGCGCGGCGGGGCGCGATCACCGTCCCGCGTGGATGGCCGCGGACTCCCGTGCCCGACGGGACGTCCGACGGCCGGCGGTCAGGTGGCGGAGACCCCGCCACCCCCGCCGGCCCGTCCCTGAGCGGATTCAGCCCTGCCGCGCGATCAGGCTCGCCGGCCGCAGATCGGTCCAGTTGGCCTCCACGTAAGCGAGGCAGGCGTCCCGCGTGTCCTCGCCGAACACGGTGCGCCACCCGGCGGGCACCTCGGCGAACGAGGGCCACAGCGAATGCTGGTTCTCGTCGTTGACCAGGACCAGGAAGCGGCCCTGCGGGTCCTCGAACGGGTTGGTCGTCATAGCGCGTCACTCCTCATGGGGTTCACGGTGAACAGTTCCGAGAGCGGCTGTTCCGGGTCGGCCGCCACGTTCCGCAGCAGTGTGCGGAGTTCGTCCGCGAGCCGCCGGGCCTTGGCCCGTCCCAGCAGTCCGGTGGCGTGGATCAGCTCGCAGTGCACCGGTCCGTCGCCGCGCGGCTCGTAGAAGCTGAGGGTCAGTTCTGCCCTGGCGGAGCCGGTGGGCACGGCGTGGAAGGAGCCCATGCCGCCCTCCAGCTCACCCAGGTCCGCTTGCTCGTGGTGGATCACCATGACCTGCGGTCCCCGGGCCGGCAGACCGGTCGCCCGCGCCACCTCGTCGAAGGGCACCTCCCCCCGGTCCAGCGCGCCGAGCGTCGTCTCCCGCACCCGGGTAAGCAGCTCGGTGAAGGTCGGGTCCCCCGCGGTGTCGGTGCGCAGCACCACGGTGTTGAAGAAGCAGCCGACCAGGTCGGCCAGCCGGTCGTCGCCGCGGCCGGCGACCATGGTGCCGATCGGCAGATCGGTGCCGGCACCGTGAGCGGTGAGCAGGGCCGAGAGCGCCGAGTGCAGCACCATGAACATGCTGGTGCCGGTGGCCCGGGCAAGCGCGTCCACGCCGGCGTGGAGCTGTTCGTCGAGGACGAAGGCGACGTGGTCGCAGGCGTGGCCGAACCGGTCCGCCGCGTCGGTGCGCGGCCCGTCGGCCGGCAGCTCCAGGGAACGGGGGGCGTCCTTCAGCGTCTGCCGCCAGTAGGTGAGTTGCCGCCCGCCAGGGCTGTCCGGGTCGGTGAGGTCGCCGAGCGTCTCGTGCGCCCAGTGGGTGTAGTCGCCGTACGTCACCGGGAGGGGCGGCCATCCGGGCTCCGCGCCCGAGGTCCGGGCCGCGTACGCGGTGGTGAGGTCGCGGAACAGCGGGACGACCGACCATTCGTCCGCGGCCAGGTAGTGCATGGTCAGCAGCAGCGCCTGTGTCCCGTCCGCTCCCGTGAGCAGCCTGGCCCGCAGCGGCGGCTCCCGCGTCAGGTCCGGTGCTCCCGCGGCGAGCCGGGTGAGCCGGGCGTCGAGTTCTGCGCACTGCTCGGTCTCCAGCCGCGGCGGCGGGCCGGCCTCCTGGAGAACGGCGCCGTCCCGCTCGGTGAAGACGGTGCGCAGCGGTTCGTGCCGTGCCACCACGTCCGCCAGCGCCGCGGACAGCGCCTCGTGGTCCAGCCCGCCGGGCGAGCGCAGCACGAGTGCGTGGTCGAACGCCGCATGCCGCCGGTACGCCGACCACTGCGGGCGCTGTACGTGAGCGACGGGTGCGGGGGCGCCGTCCGCGCGGGGCCCCAGCGGTCGCAGCGGCGGGCGGGCGGCCGACGCGCCCTCGACCTTGTCCGCGAGGCCGGCGACGGTCAGTGCGTCGAACACGTCCCGGATGCTCAGCTCGACCCCGAACTCGGTGCGGATCCGGCCCACGAGCCGCATGGAGGCCATCGAATGGCCGCCCAGTGCGAAGAAGCTGTCGTGGACGCCCACGTCCTCCAGCTTCAGGATCTCGCAGAACAGTTCCGCCAGCCGGACCTGCGCCGGGGTGACCGGCCGGGCGTCACCGGTCATCCCCGACCAGTCGGGTACGGGCAGCGCCTTGCGGTCCAGCTTGCCGTTGGGGGTCAGCGGCAGCGGACCGTCCAGCGGTACGACGAGGGCGGGCACCATGTACTCGGGCAGCAGGGCGGCGACATGGGCGCGCAGCGCCTGCGGGTCGAAAGCTCCCGTGCCGGCCCCGAGGCGGCTCTCGGTCCCTCGTCCGGTGTCGGGGCGTCCGGGTCCGGTGCCGGGGCCGTTCTCCGGGACGACGTAGCCGACCAGACGCACGATGTCGCCCTTGCGGTCGGTCACCACGGCCGCCTGGGCGACCGCCGGATGGCCGGCGAGCGCGGCCTCGATCTCGCCCAGTTCGATGCGGAAGCCGCGGATCTTCACCTGTGTGTCGACCCGGCCGAGGAAGTCGAGATTGCCGTCCCTGCGCCAGCGGGCCCGGTCCCCGGTGCGGTACATCCGGCTGCCGGGCGGGCCGAACGGGTCAGCGACGAACCTCTCGGCCGTCAGCGGGGCCTTGCCGAGGTAGCCGCGGGCCAGACCCCTCCCGGCCACGTACAGTTCTCCGGCCACGCCCGGCGGGACGGGGCACAGACGGGCGTCCAGGACGTAGCAGAGCGTGTTCGGGTCGGGCCTGCCGATCGGTACGCGTCCGGTGGGCCGTCCTCCCTGTGGGCTTCTGCCGGAGGGACCCCCGGCCTGCCGGGCGGACCACAGGGTGGAGTTCACCGTGGCCTCCGTCAGTCCGTAGGCGGCGATCAGGTCGGCGGTGGCGCCGAAGCGCTCGAAGAGGTCCGGTGGCACGGTCTCCGTCCCGACGAGGACCGTGGACCCTTCGGGCAGTTCGCAGCCGGCGGGCAGCGCCGACACCAGGGACGGGGGCAGGATCATGTGGGTGATCCGCTGCTCCGCAAGGAAGTCGGTGAGCGCCGGCCCGGCGACCCGCGCCTCGTCGGGGACGAGCACGAGCCGGCCGCCGTGGCACAGCGCCATCGACAGTTCGAAGACGAAGACGTCGAAGCCGATCGAGGCGAACTGGAGGACACTGCTGTCCCGTTGCAGCCCCATCCGGTCGACCGCGGTCGCGACCAGGCTGGAGATGCCCTCGTGCGGGACGACCACGCCCTTGGGCCGGCCCGTCGAACCGGAGGTGTAGATCACGTAGGCGGCCTGGTCGAGACTCACGGGCAGGCGGTTCACGGCGGAGTGCGGGAGCCGGCCGAGTTCGGCCGTGACGTCCGGCGCGTCGAGGAGCACGACGGGGACACCCGTCACTTCGGGGATCTTCCCGGCCACCGGCTCGGTGCCGACGACGACGGCGGCACCGGAGTCCTCGATCATGTAGGCGAGCCGGTCGGCGGGGTGGACCAGGTCCAGCGGCAGGAAGGCGGCGCCCAGTTTGAGGGCGGCGAGCACGGTGGCGACCATGTCGGCCGAGCGGGGCACGGCGACGCCGACCACGCTCTCGGTGCCCACTCCCCGCGCGGCCAGCAGGTGTGCGATCCGCTCGGAGCGGGCGTCCAGCTGCGCGTAGCTGAGGGATTCGGAGCGTTCCACGACGGCCACCGCGTCGGGCCGGTCGGCGGCCTGCCGGGCGAACAGGGCGGGCAGCGACGCCTCTTCGACCGCACGGCCGGTGGCGTTGAAGCGTTCCAGGACCGTCTCCCGTTCGCCGGCGGTGAGGATCTCCGCCCGGGAGAGCGGCTGTTCCGGTGCGTCGGCCACCGCCGCGACCAGCCTCCGCAGACACTCGGCGAGCTGCTCGGCGCTGTCCGGATCGAACAGCTCGGTGGCGTACTCCAGTCGGCAGCCGAGGGTGCCGTCCGCGCCGTCGGCCGCGGTCTGCTCGGTGAAACTGAAGACCAGGTCGAACTTGGCGGACCTGATCCGGAACGGCACGTCCGCCACCCGCAGGCCGGGCAGCCGGAGCTCGTCGGCGGTCCGGTTGTGGTAGCCGACCATCACCTGGAACAGGGGGTTGCGGGCGGGAGAGCGGGCCGGGTTCAGCCGCTCGACGACGGCCTCGAACGGCACGTCCGCGTGGGAGAACGCGGCCAGGTCGGTGGCGCGGACCCTGGCCAGCAGTTCCGTGAAGCTCGGGTCGCCGCTCACGTCCGTCCGCAGTACCAGTGTGTTGACGAAGAAGCCGACCAGGTCGTCGAGTCCTTCGTCGCCGCGCCCCGCGATGGGCGAGCCGAGGGGGATGTCCGTACCGGCGCCCATGCGGTGCAGCAGGGCGGCGACGGCGGCGTGCACCACCATGAACATGCTGGTGCCGCTCTCCCTGGCCAGCCGCTTCAGCCGCCGGTGGACCTCCGCGTCGAACGCGATGTCCAGTTCCGCGCCGGTGAAGGCGGGCCGGGCGGGCCGGGGACGGTCGGCCGGCAGCTCGATCTCCTCCGGGGCGCCCTCCAGCGCCGTACGCCAGAACTCCAGTTGCCGTGCGGTCAGGCTCCGGGCGTCGGCCGGGTCGCCGAGCAGGCGCTGCTGCCACAGCGCGTAGTCGGCGTACTGCACCGGCAGCGGCTCCCACTCGGGCGCGGTGCCGCGTGCGCGGGCGGCGTAGGCGGTGGCCAGGTCGCGCAGGAAGGGCCGGTCGGACCACTCGTCGGTGGTGATGTGGTGCAGCAGCAGGACGACGACGTGGTCCTCCGGGGCCACTTCCACGACCGTCGCGCGCAGCGGCAGTTCGGCGGCGAGGTCGAACGGGCGGTTGACGGCGGCGTCGACGATGCCGGGAACCTCCGCCTCGTCGGCGCGGAGGCACTCCACCACCGGCTGCGCCCGCTCGACGGGCAGCACCCGCTGGAAGACCTGGCCGTCACGCTCGGAGAAGACGGTCCGCAGTGCTTCGTGGCGTGCGGCCACGTCGGCGAGCGCGGCCCGCCACGCGGGCACGTCGAGCGTGCCGCGCATCCGCATCACCAGCGGGAAGTTGTAGGCGGCGGAGGTGCACTCGATCTGCTGGACGACCCACAGCCGCTGCTGGGCGTGGGACAGCGGCAGTTCCGCGGGCCGCTCGCCTGCGGTGAGGGCCGGGCGGTCGGTGGCGGCCGGGCGGGCGGCCCGCTCGACGAGCTCGGCGACGGTCGGCGCCTCGAAGAGGTCGCGGATCGCCAGCTCGGCGGAGAGCGCGGTGCGCGCACGGCTGATCAGCCTGGTGGCCAACAGCGAATGACCGCCCAGGTCGAAGAAGTTGCTGTCGGTCCCGACGCTGTCCTCGGCGAGGCCGAGCACTTCGGCGAAGAGCGCGCAGAGTGTCCGCTCCTGCGGCGACCGGGGCGGGCGGACGGAGCGCTGTGGGGTGACGTCGGGGGCCGGCAGGGCCTTGACGTCGAGTTTTCCGTTGACGGTCAGCGGCAGCGTGTCCACCGCCACCAGCGCCGCCGGGACCATGTAGTCGGGCAGGGCAGCGCGCAGGTGGTCGCGCAGGCTCCGCACCAACGCCGTCCCGTCCTCGACGTCGTCCTCGGGCACGACGTAACCGGCCAGGCGCTTCGCGCCCGCGCTGTCGGCCACGGCGACGACGGCGGCGTGGGCGACGTGGGGGTGGGCGGCCAGGGCCGCGGAGATCTCGCCGAGTTCGATCCGGTGGCCACGGATCTTGACCTGGTCGTCGGTACGGCCGAGGAAGTCGAGGAGCCCGTCCGGCCGTTGCCTGACGAGGTCGCCGGTGCGGTACATCCTCTCCCCCGGGTCGCCGAACGGATCGGCGACGAACCGCTCCGCCGTCAGGCCGGGCCGGTCGTGGTAGCCCCGGGCGAGGCCGGTGCCCGCGATGTACAGCTCCCCGGGGCAGCCGGGCGGCACGGGGCGCAGCATCGCGTCGAGCACGTGTGCCCGGGTGTTGCGGATGGGGACGCCGACCGTCGGGGTCGGGCTGTCGGCGGTGGATCCGCCGAGTGTGTTGATCGTGTACTCGGTGGGCCCGTAGAGGTTGTAGCCATAGGTGTCCTCGGTGCGGCGCAGCCGGGTCCACACGGTGTCGGACACGGCCTCTCCGCCGAGCAGGACGAGTGCGGGCCGGTGCCTGCCGCCGTGTTCGCGGGACGTCGCGGCCGGGGGGCCGCCGGCGGCTTCGTCCGTCGTGTCCCGGGCGGTCTCGTCCCGGTCGAGAAGGCCCTCCTCGATCAGCAGTTGCGCGTACGTGGGAGTCACGTTCACCACGTCGATCCGGTGCCGGTCGCAGTAGGCCACCAGGGCTTCCGCGTCGCGGCGCAGGTCCTCGTCGCAGACATGGACCTCGTGCCCCTCGACGAGCCAGAGCAGTTCCTCCCAGGACATGTCGAAGGCGAAGGAGACGGTGTGCGCGATGCGCAGGCGTCGTCCGCCGGCAGAGGCGATCGCCGGGTCGAAGATCTCCTTCTGATGGTTGAGCTGCATGTTCGTCAGCCCTCGGTACGGCGTGACGACGCCCTTGGGCCGGCCCGTCGAACCGGAGGTGTAGATGACGTACGCGGGGTGTTCCAGCCGGCCGGGCACACCGTGCGCGAACGCGGGACGTTCGGCGTCGGTGACCGAGCCCTCCGGGAGGTCCGCGAGCTCGGCGGCGACGGCCGGGTCGTCCAGCAGGAGTTCCGGGGCGACCGGGCCGGCGGGCCCCCGAAGGGTGGGCGCGACCGCCGTCGTGGACAGCAGGCACAGTGGCCCGGTGTCCTCGACCATGAGGCGCAGCCGGTCGGCCGGGTGATCGAGGTCGAGGGGCAGATAGGCGGCGCCGGTGCGGAGCACCGCGAACAGCGCCACGACCATCTCGATCGAACGGGGCAGTGCGAGCGCGACGACCTTCTCCGGTCGCGCGCCACGGGCGATCAGCAGCCGGGCGACCCGGTTGATCTGCGCGTCGAGCTCCAGGTAGGTGAGCGCGCGCTCGCCGAAGACCAGCGCCACCGCGTCGGGGGTGCGGGCGACCTGCGCCGCGAGCATGTCGGCGACGGTCTCGTCCGGCACCGGCCCGAAGCCGGCCTCCCACTCGGTGAGCAGGGCGGCCCGCTCGGCGGGCAGGAGCAGGTCGAGGGTGCCGACGCGCGCCGACATGTCGCCGACGAGCCGCTCCACCAGGGTGCCGAAGCGTTCCAGCGCGGTCGCGGCCTGCTCGTCGTCGACCAGGTCGGGGCGGTACTCCAGCTTCACGCGAACGGTCCGGGCCGGGTCGACGACGAGGGTCATGGGGTAGTGCGTGGCGTCCACGCTTTCCACGGCGGTGATGCCGTGCCGTTCCCTGAGCTTCCGGAACGCGTTCTCGTCGGCGAAGTTCTGCAGCACGTACAGGGTGTCGAAGAGGACGCCGCGGCCGCCTTCCCGCTGGAGCTCGGCCAGCCCCAGGTACTCGTGGTCCATCACCGCGGCACGCTCCGACTGCACACGGCGCAGCAGGCCGGCCACCGGCTCGTCGGGCTCGAGCCTGACCCGCACGGGCACGGTGTTGAGGAACATGCCGATCGTCGACTCCGCACCGGGCACGTCCGCGGGCCGTCCGGCGACGGTGGTGCCGAAGACCACGTCGTGACGGCCCACGGTCGCGGACAGCACGAGCGCCCATGCGGTGGACAGCACCGCGTTGATCGTCAGCCCGTGTTCACGGGCGGCCGTCCGCAGACGGTCGCCGAGCTCGGGCGGCAGATCGAGGGTGCGCCGTCGTGGGATCACCGGCCGGTCTCCGCGGTCCCGCGCGACGAGGGTCGGTTCCTCGAGTCCGGCCAGGGCGCGGCGCCAGGTGTCGCGGGCCGCGTCGACGTCCCGCTCGGCGAGCCGGGCCAGGTGGTCGCGGTAGCTACCGGGCGCCGGCAGGGCGGCGTCGTCGCCGCCCGTCTCGTAGAGGGAGAGGAGTTCGTCGAGGAAGAGCGACTGCGACCAGCCGTCCCAGGCCACCAGGTGGTGGCTGAGCATCAGGCGGTCGGTGGTGCCGGTCAGCCGGATCAGTTCGAGCCGGAACAGCGGTGGCGCCGCGAGGTCGAACCGCCGCAGCCGGCCGGCGTCGGCGATCTCGGTGAGCCTCTTCTGCCGCTCGGGCTCGTCCAGATGGGTGAGGTCCACCTCCGTGACCGGCACCGGCAGCTCGGCCGCGGGGCAGACAAACTGCACCGGCCCGGGCAGCCCGTCGCTGGTGATGCCCGCGCACAGGCTCGGATGCCTGCGCAGCAGCGTCGCGCACGCCGCGCGCAGCCGGTCGATGTCGAGGCGGTGGTCGAAGTCGAAGGTGTCCTGCGCGGTGTAGACGTCCACCGCGGAGGAGTCGTAGCTGGCGTGGAAGTAGATGCCTTCCTGAAGCGGTGACAGCGGCCAGATGTCGGCGACGGGGAACGGGCTGACGCTCTCGATCCGTTCGGTCTCCTGCCGGGTCAGCCGGACCAGCGGCGCGTCGGCGGTCACCAGGGAGGGGCCGGTGTTCTTCGAGGTGCCGGCGATGAGTTCGCGCAGCGCCTCCGCCCACGCGGCGCCCAGTGCCCGCACGTCCTCCTCGGTGAGCGCGTCGCCCTCGGGCCAGGTCCAGGTGGCGCGCAGCTCGGGGCCGTGGGGCGTGTCCGCGCAGACGGCGTTGACCTGGAGCGGGTAGGGCATGGCGAGGCCCGGGTCCGGTTCCACGGACAGTGCGTCGCTCTCGACGGCGGGTGCCCAGTCGCGGGTCTGCTCCGCGGGCATCCGGCCGAAGTAGTTGAACAGCACCTGCGCCTGGGACAGTCGGGCGAAGGCGGGCGCGAGCTGCGGGTTGAGGTGGCGCAGCATGCCGTATCCCGCGCCGGAGTCCGGTGCCGACCGCACGGACTCCTTGACCTGCTCCAGGGTGCCGAGTGCGTCGCCGGCGGCGGCCAGGCGTACGGGGTGCAGGGCGGTGAACCAGCCGACGGTGCGCGACAGGTCCAGATCGGAAACGTCGCGTCCGTGCCGTTCGAGATCCACCAGCAGGTCGCCGTCCCCGTCACCGCGCCGGCGGGACACGGCGATGCGCAGGGCGGCGAGCAGCACCTCGGTGACGTCCGCCCCGGCAGCGGCGGGCACCGCCGTGAGCAGCGCACGCGTCTCCTCGGTGGGCAGGGACTCGACGTGCTCGCGCGCGGTCCCGGCGGTACCGGTGCGGCCGGCGCCGGGGACCAGTTCGGCGCCGGGTGCCAGGGCCTCGGCCCAGTAGGGGAGTTCGGCCTGCCGTCGGGGGGAGGTGGCTTGCTCGGCGATGTCCCGGGCGAAACGGCGCAGCGAGGTGGGGACCGGTTCCAGAACGGGCCGCTCCCCGTTCGAGACGGCCGCCCACGCGGCGGCGAGGTCGTCCATGAGCACCCGCCACGACACTCCGTCGACGGCCAGGTGGTGGACGACGAGCAGCAGCCGGCCCGGCCGGGCGCCGCCCGTGTCGAACCAGACGGCCTGGAGCATGACCCCGGCGTCGGGGTCGAGACGGGACGCCGCGCTGTCGGACTCGGCGGCGATCACCGCGCGGAGTCCTGCGTCGTCCAGGTCCCGTACGTCGACACTTCTCAGCAGCGCGGCTGCGTCGACCGCGCCCGCGTCGAGTGTCCGCGCCGACCACAGCGCGGGGATCGCCGGGCCGAGGTCCATGCGGGAGAGCGTGAGCCGCAGTGCGTCGTGGTGGTCGAGGACGGCCTGCAGAACCTCTGTCAGGGTGCCCGTGTCGGCGTCGGCGGGTGCCTGGAGCAGCATCGAGAGGTTGAAGCGGCCGATCGGCCCGCCGTCCTCGCGGAGCTGGTGGACGATCGGCAGCAGCGGGACGTCGCCGATGCCGTCGGCGGCGGTCACCGGGGAGGCAGCAGTGGTCGGGGAGGCGGCGGTGCTCGGGTCGGGGGCCGCCTCCTCGGGGGCGCCGGCGAGCCGCGCAGCCAGCGCGGCCGGCGTGCGGTGCTCGAAGACGTCCTTGGGGCTGACCGCCAGTCCGGCCCTGCGGGCACGGCCGGACACCGACATGGACAGGATGCTGTCCCCGCCGAGCATGAAGAAGTCCTCGTCCGCGTGGACCTCGTCGAGGCCCAGCACGTCGGCGAAGATCCCACAGAGCTGCCGTTCGCGTCCCTCCCGGACAGTCGGTCCCTTGTGCCGCCCAATCCCTGGGGCCGGCAGGGCCGCGTGGTCGACCTTTCCGCCCGGGGTCAGTGGCAGTGCGTCGAGTTCCACGAAACGACTCGGCACCATGGGCGCCGGGAGGGAAGCGCCGAGCGAGCCGCGTACGGCCTCGATGTCGAGGGTCGCCCCGGCCGCGGGGGTCACGTAGGCCACCAGGTGCTTCACGCCCCGGTCGTCGTCCCTGGCCACGACGACCACGTCGCCGACCGCCGGCACCTCACGCAACCGTGCTTCGATCTCGCCGAGTTCCACCCGGTTTCCCCTGATCTTGACCTGGTGGTCGGTGCGCCCCAGATAGGTGAGCACGCCGTCTCCACGGAACTGGACCATGTCTCCCGTGCGGTACATCCGTCCGCCCTGCCCGCCGTCGGACAGGGTCCCGGCGGGGTCGCGGAACGGGTCCGCGACGAATCGCTCCGCGGTCAGCGCGGCGCGTCCGTGGTAGCCGCGGGCCAGTTGCGCGCCCGCGATGTAGAGCTCCCCGGGCTCGCCCTCGGCAACGGGGCGCAGATACCGGTCGAGGACGTAGAGCCTGGTGTTCCACACCGGCCGTCCGACGGGCACGGTGGCCTCTCCGTCCGGCTCGGCGCCCGCCTCCCAGCTGGTGACCTGGATGACGGCCTCGGTCGGCCCGTAGACGTTGAAGAGGGGCACACCGGTGCGCTCCAGCCAGCGCCTGGCGAGCGGAGCCGGCAGCGCCTCGCCGCCGCTGAACGCCCTGCGCAGGCCGGTCCACCACGGACCGTGCGGGGCGTCCTCCGCCAGCAGCGCCGAGTACAGCGACGGCACGAGGTCGAGGTTGGTGACCTGCTCGCGGCGGACGAGCTCCGTGAGATACGCCGGGTCGCGATGTCCGTCGGCCCTGGCGATCACGACCGTCCCGCCGGTCAGCAGCGGGGCGAAGATCTCCTGTACCGAAGGGTCGAAGCCGGTCGAGTACTGGTGCAGTACGCGCTCCCCCGGCCCGAACCCGAACCGCTCGGCCGTCCAGGACAGTTGGGCGACGACGGCTCCGTGGGTCACCACCACGCCCTTGGGCCGGCCCGTCGACCCCGAGGTGTACATCAGGTACGCGGCACTGTCGGGATGGACATCGGCCGGGAGGGCGTGCTCGCCGTCGTGGCCGGCCGCGCCGCGGCCGAGGAAGACGGGGGCTATGCCGTCCTGCTCGGGCAGCCGTGCCCACGATTCCTCGGTGACGACGACCGCTCGGGCCCGCGAGTCGGCGAGCATGTATCGGATGCGGTCGGCCGGGTGGTCCACGTCGACCGGCAGGTAGGCGGCACCCGCCTGGAGGACGCCGAGGAGGGCGACCAGCGCCCCGGCCGAGCGGGGCACGGCCACGGCAACGACTGTCTCGGACCCCACGCCGCGCGCGACGAGCCTGCCCGCCAACTCACGGGCCTGAGCATCCAGTTCCGCGTATGTCGTCCGCCCGCCGTCGTGGACCAGGGCGGTGGCGTCCGGGGTACGGCGCACCTGTTCGGCGAACGCCCCGTGCAGCGTGTCCGCGGGTGTCGCGCGGTCCTCCCCGGCGAGGAGGTCGAGCGTCTCGCGGCGCTCGTCGGCCGTCTGCGCGGGAAGCCGGCCGGCCGGCAGTCCGGGGTCGGCGACGACCTGGTCGAGCAGCGCCCGCAGACGGGCGGCGAACCGTCCTGCGGCCGTGGCGTCGAGCCGGGCGGGGTCGTGTTCGAGGCGCAGTCGGAGCCGCTCGCCGGGATGCACGGTGAGCGCCAGCGGGTAGTGCACCGAGTCGCGTATGTGCGAGCCGACGAGGCGGACGAGCCCCGACGGGTCGGCCGGCTCGCCGGCGTCCGGAAGGTTCTCCACGGCGACGAGCGCGTCGAAGAGTTCGCCCAGGCCGACGGCCCGCTGGATCTCGGCGAGTCCGAGGTGCTGATGGTCCAGCAGTTCCGCCTGTTCGTCCTGGAATCGCGTGAGTACCTGCGCGAGCGGCTGCTCGGGGCGCCATCGGAGGCGGGCCGGCACGGTGTTGATCAGCAGGCCGACCAGGGACTCGATCCCCTCGACAGGAGCCTGCCTGCCCGAGACGGTCGCGCCGAGGACGAGGTCGTGGGCGCCGACGGCATCGCCGAGCACCAGGCCGAACCCGGCCTGTACGACACTGCCGAGGGTCAGCCCGAGCTGCCGGGCGCGGGCGGTGAGTGCCGCCGTGTCCTGCGGGGACAGCTCGAGGGTGATGCTGCCGGTCCGGCCCGTTCCGGCGGTTTCACCCGCGCGGACGGGCAGCCGGGCGGGTGCGTCGAGTCCCGCCATCGCCTCGCGCCAGGCGCTGCGGGCCTGTTCACGGTCGCGTCCGGTGAGCCACCCGGCGTACGCGCGGTAGGTTCCGCTCGGCTCGCAGGCCGGTGCCGTGTCGGCGCCGGGACGGTAGCCGTCCAGCAGTTCCCGTGTGAGGAGCGGGAGCGACCAGCCGTCCACGATGATGTGGTGCATCGTCAGGACCAGCAGTGAGCGCCGCTGGCCGAGGCGGACCAGCGCCGCCCGCAGCAGCGGTGGGGCGCCGAGGTCGAATCGCTCTGCCCGCTCCGCCGCCGTGATGTCGTCGACGGCTGTGGGCTGCCGCTCCGCGTCGAGTTCCGACAGGTCGGCGAAGCGCCACGGCAGGGCGACGCGTTCGCCGATCAGCTGCACGATCCGTCCGTCCCGGCACTGGCGGAAGGCCGCGCGCAGCAGCGGATGACGGTCGAGCAGCCGCTGCGCGGCCGACCGCAGGGTGTCCGCGTCGACGTCACCGGCGAGTTCGAGGGTGTCCTGGACGGAGTAGCCGTCGGCCCCGCTCTCGTCCACGGCGGCGTGGAAGAAGAAGCCCTCCTGGAGCGGCGTGGCGGGTACGACGTCGACCAGGTCCGGGACGGCGGCCTCGAACTCGGCCCGCTCCTCCTCGGTCAGTCGCACCAGCGAGAACGGCGCGGGCACCGCGCCCGTCACGCCCCGACTCCCGTTGTCGTCCGCGGTGAGCGCCGCGGCGCGTGCGAGCGCCGCCACCGTGCGGTGGCGGAACACGTCCCTGGGGCTGATCGCGAATCCCGCCGCGCGGGCCCGGCCGACGAGCTGGATGGCGACGATACTGTCGCCGCCGAGTTCGAAGAAGCTGTCGTGGACGCCGACCGACGGCAGGCGCAGGACCTCGGCGAACAGACCGGCGAGGGCCGTCTCCGCCGGTGTGGTGGGCGCGGCGTCGCCGGTCATCGCGGTCCACCGCGGCTCCGGCAGCGCGCGGGTGTCGAGCTTCCCGTTGGGCGTCAGGGGCAGCGGGCCGTCGAGGACGACGACGGCCGAGGGCACCATGTACTCCGGCAGCACCTGGGACACCTGCGCCCGCGCCGCCCCCACGTTCGCCTCGGTGTCCGCACCGCCGTCGCCGGCCAGATAGGCGACGAGGCGTTTCACTCCCCGGTGGTCGTCCCGTACGAGGACCGCTGCCTGGGCGATCCCGGGGCAGGCCATGAACGCGCTCTCGATCTCCCCCGGCTCGATGCGGTGGCCGCGGATCTTGAGCTGGCCGTCCGCGCGGCCGAGGAAGTCGAGGTTGCCGTCGGCCCGCCACCGGACGCGGTCGCCGGTGCGGTACATGCGCTCGCCGGGCGCACCGTACGGGTCGGCGACGAACCGCTCCGCGGTCAGCGCCGGCCTGCCGAGGTAGCCGCGGGCCAGGCCGCGCCCGCCTACGTACAGCTCGCCCTCGACGCCCACGGGGACGGGCCGTAGTGCCGCATCGAGCACGTAGGCACGGGTGTTGGGGTCGGGGCGGCCGATGGGTGCGGGCCCTGGGAGGCCCGGTTCCGCGGTCCACAGCGTGGAGTTGACGGTGGCCTCGGTCAGGCCGTAGGCGACGACGACGCGCAGGCGGCCGGACCAGCGGGCGATCAGCTCGCCGGGCACCGCCTCCGTGCCGACCACGAGCACCGCCCCTTCGGGCAGTTCGCAGTCCTGCGGCAGCGCGGAGACGAGCGACGGCGGGAGGATCATATGGGTGGCGCGGTGCTCGCGGATGTAGTCCGTCAGGGCGGGGCCGGCGACCCTGCGTTCGGTGGGGACGACGATGATCCGCCCGCCGACGCACAGCGACATGATCAGGTCCCAGACCGTCACGTCGAAGCCGACGGACGCGAACTGCACGACGCGGCTGTCCGGGCCGACGCCGATCCTGTCCGTCGCGGTGGCGATCAGGCTGCCCACGCCGTCGTGCGGGACGACCACGCCCTTGGGGCGGCCGGTCGATCCCGACGTGTAGATGACGTACGCGGCCCGGTCCAGCGCGATCGGCAGGCCCAGGGCGGAATCGTCAAGGGCGGCGCGCGCGGCGACCACGGACGGGTCGTCGAGCAGTACCCGGGCGACGGCCGGCGCGGCCGGCAGGTCACCGGCCGACGCCCGCGTGGTGACGAGTGTCCGCGCGCCGGCGTCGGACAGCATGTAGGCGATCCGGTCCTGCGGGTGGTCGGCGTCCAGCGGCAGGTACGCCGCCCCGGCCTTCATCACCGCGAGCAGGGAGACGACCAGTTCGGGTGAGCGCGGGACGGCCACGGCGACGATGTCCTCAGGGCCCACGCCGCGTGCGACGAGCAGTCGGGCCAGCCGGTTGGCGGCGGCGTCGAGTTCCGCGTAGGTCAGCCGCCGGTCCTCGCAGACGAGCGCGACGGCGTCCGGGGAGCGGCGGACCTGCTGCTCGAAGGCGGCGGGCCATGTCAGTTCGGGGGCCTCGCGCGGGGCGACGGCGAACTCGGCGAGCAGCCGGGCCCGTTCTTCCCCGGAGGTCAGCTCGATGCGGCCGACGGGGCGGTCCATGTCCTCGGCCATGGCGTCGAGGACCATGCGGAAGCGCCGCTCGTGGTCGCTCAGGGTCTGCTCGTCGCACACGGCCGCGTCGGCGTCGAGGTGGACGCGCAGGCCGGCGCCGTGCCCCGGCAGGCTGACGGTGACGGCCAGGTCGCTGACCGGGCCGAGCCACTCGGGGCGGAGGTCGGCGTCCAGGTCCCCGAAGCGCAGTCCCCGCACGTCCGGCAGGATGTTGACCGTGGGGCCGACGAGTTCCGCCACTCCTTCGACCAGGCCCAGGTCCCGGGCCAGGTCCTCCGCACGGTAGCGCCCGTGCTCGACCGTCTCCGCGATCCGGCGCCCGACGGTGCCGGCGAGCTCGGCCGCCGTCATGCCGCCGTGGACGGCGACGCGCAGCGGGAGGACGTTCGACACCATGCCGGGGACCTGGTCGGAGGCGGCCCCCTGCCGGGTGGTGACCGGCAGGCCGAGTACGAGGTCCTGTTCGCCGCCGGCCCGGTGCAGGTAGGCGGCCACGGCTGCCACCAGCAGGCGTGACAGGCGGACCCCCGCGGCCGCCGCGGCGGCACGCAGCCTGTCGGCCGTGGCCGCCGGCAGTTCGACGGTGCGGCGGACCCGCCGTGTCATCGGCGCCGGCGCGCGCTCCACGAGGCGCACGGGCTCGGGCCGGCCGGCCAGCCGCTCCAGCCAGTAGGCGCGGTCGGCGCGGTACCGCTCCGATCCGCGGTAGTCCCGTTCGCCTTCCAGCAGGCGGGCCAGTTCCCTGCCGGTGCCACCGGC
>NZ_JBSGZJ010000095.1:0-18978 GCF_053610925.1 Streptomyces sp. NPDC054847
CCGGGCAGGCCCAGGACCCCGTACCGCCCTGCGGGCGGCGTACCGCGCTCCGCGCGGTGCCCTCAATCTCCCCTATGGCCTGGCGGCCGTGGGAGGTGCCCCCAGGCGGCTGGAAACGCCGCTGCGCGGCAGTCCGGCCCGCGCCCTGCCGACGGAGCTTTCGCTGCGCGCGATCAGCCTCGCGGGCGGCTCCGGCGTCACCGGGCAACTCAAGCCCCGCCTGCTGCCGCTCAGGGCTCCGCCGGGCGGAGGCGAACCCAGCCGCCTGGGGTACCCCACGGCCGCCAGGCCATAGGGGGAGATTGGGCGCGGGGGTCCGGGGGCAGAGCCCCCCGAAATCACCGCGCGAAACGCGGTGCGGGGTCCGGGGCTTGCCCCGGTTCGGAACGCCCGCCGCAGGCGCAACGGCCCCCCGCCCCCGCCGCTAGGGTCGCCGCACCTGCGCCGTCGATCCCCGTACCACCAGTTCCGGCTCGAACAGCAGCTCCCCCGGCGGTACCTCGCCCCCCTGGATCTGCGCGGTCAGCAGTTCGACCGCCGCGCGCCCCATCGCCTCGATCGGCTGTCGCACCGTCGTCAGCGGCGGCTCCGTGCAGTTCATGAACGCCGAGTCGTCGAAGCCGACGACCGACACGTCGCCGGGGACGGCGAGCCCACGCCGCCGGGCGGCGCGTACCGCGCCGAGTGCGAGCGGGTCACTCGCGCAGATGATCCCGGTGACGCCCCGCTCCAGGAGCCGGCCGGTCGCCGCCTGACCGCCCTCGAGGGAGAACATCGAGCGCTCGACGTACTCCTCGGGCAGCTCCGTCCCGGCCGCTTTCGCCACCGCCTGCGCGGCCGCCAGCTTGCGGCGGGAGGGCACATGGTCGCCGGGGCCGAGGACGAGGCCGATGTGTTCGTGGCCGAGCGATGCGAGGTGCCGCCACGCCTGCTCGACGGCGACGGCGTCGTCGCAGGAGATGCACGGGAAATCCAGGCCGTCGATGGAGGCGTTGACCAGCACTACAGGGATCCGTCGCTCGGCGAGCAGCCGGTAGTGGTCGTGCGGGGCGTCCGCCTGCGCGAACAGCCCCCCGGCGAACACGACGCCGGAGACCTGCTGCTGGAGCAGCAGTTCCACGTAGTCGGCTTCGGAGACGCCGCCCTTGGTCTGCGTGCAAAGAACAGGTGTGAGGCCCTGTTGGGCCAAGGCCCCGCCGATGACTTCGGCGAAGGCGGGGAAGATCGGGTTCTGCAGTTCGGGCAGCACCAGCCCGACCAGTCGCGCCCGCTCGCCCCGCAGCTGGGTGGGCCGCTCGTAGCCGAGGACGTCCAGCGCTGTCAGCACGGACTGGCGGGTGGCCTCGGAGACCCCTGGTTTGCCGTTGAGGACCCGGCTGACCGTGGCCTCGCTGACTCCCACCTTCTTCGCCACCTGAGCAAGTCGTCGCGTCATACGCGCAAGGCTAGCGCAAGCTGCGCAAGTGGCTTGCGCTGGTCCGATCGTCGAGCGGGCCTCGCCTCTCGTACCCGCCGCGGGCCGCCTCGGTCATGCGGGGCCGCGTCCCCCGGCCCGCACCGCACACCGGTCCGGACCGAACGCCTTGGAAGCCGTTTCCAACAGGCTGTGGCCAGAATGGGTGGATGTGCGAACGAATGACTGCCGCCGTTCTGTACCGGCATGGAGGTCCGGAGGCACTCGAGCTGAGGACGGACTGGCCGCTGCCGTCCGTGGGGCCCGGGCAGGTACTCGTGCGCGTAGGCGCGACGGCGGTGAACAACACTGACGTGTGGACCCGGGAAGGCGCGTACGGGCTGCACGGCCGCCCCGAGGCGAAGGCCGGATGGCGGGGAGGGGTGAACTTCCCCCGCATCCAGGGTGGTGACATCGCGGGGGTCATCACTGCCGCAGCGGCGGACGTGCCCGACTCCTGGGTGGGCCGCCGGGTTCTGGTCGATCCCGCCTTCTACGCGGATGCGCGCGAGGACGCTGTGCCCGTCGGGCTCCTGGGCAGCGAAGCGGACGGCGGCTTCGCCTCCTACGTCGCGGTCGACGCCGCCCGCGTCCACGACATGAGCGCCTCACCCCTCTCCGACCAGGAACTCGCTGCTCTGCCGGTGGCCTACGGCACGGCGATGGGCATGCTGGAACGCTCCCGCATCAGGAGCGGCGAGACGGTGCTGGTGACGGGCGCTTCCGGCGGCGTCGGACTCGCGCTCGTGCAGCTGGCCGCGGCGCGCGGCGCGCGGGTGGTGGCGCTCACCAGCCGATCCAAAGCGGCCGCGCTGCAAGAGGCGGGCGCTGAGGTGTGCGTCTTCCGGGAGACGGACCCGGTAGCGCTGCGGCGCCGATTGGAGGCGGTGGCTCCCGAGGGGCTCGACGCCGTCGCGGACGTGGCCGGCGGGCCGTGGCTCGAGCAGTTCTTGCCCTCGCTGCGCGACGGTGCTCGCTGGGTCATCGCCGGAGCCGTCGCCGGGCCCGTCGTCACCTTTGACCTACGTCGCCTGTACCTGCACAACCTCAGCCTCATCGGCTCCTCGATGCATACCCGCGCGCACTTCGCATCCTTGGCGGACCTGGCTCGCGCCGGCACCGTACGGCCGCGCATCGCCGGCAGCTACCGACTGACCGACATCCACGCCGCCCAGGACGAATTCCGGCGCGGCACGCACGTAGGAAAAATCATCATCGTCCCGTGAGGAACGTCCGGTCCGAGTTGGCCGGCCGGGCACGGTGGTGCCGCGCTCGCTGACGCAATCCGGAAGGTCAGCGGGTGGTGGCGCTACCGGCTGTCGCTCCCTTCCGCCTTCGGTGTGGCGGCTGTTGCCGGGAAGGTGCGGCGGACCTCGGTGAAGAGCTGGGGCCAGTCGGTGCCATGGGTGACCGCCGCGGCGAGGAGCGCGTCCAGCGCCGCCTTGAGGGGATCGGGCGCGGCAGCATCGAAGAGAGCGGCGAAGGCGGCGACCTGGGGCAAGCCAGGGGTTCCGTCGTGGGTACGTGGAATGCGGGGGTCGGAGAACGCGGCGTCACGCAGCCGTCGCGGGTCGTCCAGCGGCTGCGAGAAGGGCTCGCCACGGTCGAGCTCCGCCAGGCCTCGCGCTACCCAGTCGATTTCGCTCAGTCCCGCTGTCCCACAGGCGCGCTGCGCGGCCCAGTGGGCGAGCGCACGCTGCTCCTTGGGACCTGCGGCATCGATTGCGTGCACGAGTGCGGCATCAAGGTCCACGAGACGCGGACAGCCCTGGAACCTCCGGAGCGTGCCCTGAACCTCTCGCAGCCGGTCGCTGGGCAGGCGCCCGCCCCACTCGTCCCTCTCCTGTCGCAGCGCAGTGCGCTCCTCCTCCTCGCCGGCCAGGCGCTCGGCCTCGGCCTGCTCCTCGAGGGTCGGGCCCGGCGGCAGCTCGCGCGCGAACTCGTGCCAATAGGCGGCGGTTCGGCTGGTCTCCTTGACCACGCGGTCCGGCGCCGGTGGGCTCGGCCACAGACGCAGCAGATACTCATCCACCACGGGTTCGCCCGCATCGCGCGCGGCGCCCCCCGCCTCGTCCATGCCCCGGCAGTGGTACCGAACCCGGTACGAGGCCTCGGAGACGGGAAGCGCGTACCAGCCGCCGTCCCACTCCACGAGTCCGGTCATGTCCGACACGGGCCGGAACGACACCTCCACGACGTCCTCCCACACGTCGGCGTCCAGGGGTGGCTCCGTCCCGTGCAACTCGACGGTGATCGGGACGGAGCCGGTGTGCGTTCCGGTCAGCAGAAAGAGGTGGCCCCGCACCGCCCCGCCGCACAGCCCGGCCCGCTGCCCGGCGAAGGACGCTTCGAGGGAATGGACGTCGTCGCTGCAGACATAGAGCTGCCCGTAGGCCACGTTCACTTCGCCGCTGAAGAGTGTTCGCATGGTCCAAGCGTGGCGCGCGGGTCCGACAACGAGGTTCTCGACCACGGCCACACGTGCACTCCGCTCGCAGCCGGCTTCAGCGTCGGGACCACCGCCGTCCGCCCGGCCCTTCCTACGGATTGATGTTGATCTTGAAGGTGGAGGTGGTGTTCCTGATGTCCTGCGCGTTGCCGCTGAGCCTCAGGCCGTTGAAGGTGACCTCGCCGACCGCCGGGCCCTGTCCGTTCTCGGGCATCTCGTTCGCCCAGAGACCGAAGCCGGACTTGGCGTCGAAGGCGTCACCGCTCTTGCGGGCGCCGGATATCGAGATGTCGGTGAAGACGGTGTCCTTGATCGGGAACTCCGGTTGTCCTCCTTCGTACTTGGTCTGGAACATGATGCCGCTGTACGTCGGGTCGACGATGTCGACATTGCTCACCCGGATGCCCTGGAACACCTTGTCCGCGGAGAACAGCCAGATGCCGGGGAAGGTCTGCGCCCCCCAGAAGTGGCCGCCGGCCCGCACGACGGAGACGTTCTCGACCGTCGTCGGTCCGGTGCCGAAACCGTTCATCGGATAGCCGAAGTCCAGGGAACTGATGGTGATGCCGGAGTAGACCATGGTGTCGGCGATGTGGATGTTGCGGAAGGTGTTGTCGTAGCCGCCGTAGACGGCGATCCCCGCCGCGCGCCAGGTGAGGATCGAGGTCAGGTTCTCGTAGACGTTGTTCTTCATGTCCGCGCCGCCCGCGTCGATCGCCGAGAAGAGCGCGAAGCTGTCGTCGCCGGTCGCTCTGGCCTCGTTGTTCGACACCAGGTTGTCGGTGGAACCGTTGGTCATGTTGATGCCGTCGGCGAACATGTTCCGGATCCGGGAGTTCTTGACGGTGATCCGGTCGGTGTTGGCCCCCCAGTAGAGGCACACCATGTGCTCGTTCCAGATGTTGTCGATGACGATGTCCGACACGTTGGAGAAGTCGAACACCTTGCCCGGACCGTCGATGCGGGACGTGTAGTTGCCGAAGTAGGCGAAGTTCCTGAACGACGACCCCTTCGCCGACGCCTCGGCCCGGAACCCGATGTCGGTGTTGTCCTGCGTGGAGGGAGCGCGGAACCTCGTGAACCAGGGGCCCGCCCCGGTCACGTGCACAGCCTTGCCGTACACCTGGAACTTGCTCGACGTCTGGTAGTCGCCCGCCGGCAGGTACACACCGACGAGCTTGCCGGTCGTGTCCATCCGCACCCTGTCCAGGGCGTTCTGCACGTCCTGGTGGGTGAATCCGGCGGGCACGGCGTACGACGCCGGGTCGGGGTTCGCGACCGGGGCGACCTGTTCCAGGTTGATGAAGTCGATCGCGTACGACGATGTGTTGGCCACGTCCTTCTGCAGCCTGATCGTGCTGCCCGCGGGGACCGTCCCGCCCAGCATGATGTGCGCCTCGTCGTAGATGTGGCGTGGAGCCCCCGCGCCGGGCGAGTTGCCCGGCGAGGCCTCGGCCCCGTACAGCCAGGCATATTTGGACGTCAGGTCGACCGCCTTGCGGAAGACGCCGTCGACGTAGACGTTCAGCGTGGCGTCGATGCCGCCGCCCCCTGGCGCGTCCGGTATGGAGAAGCGGGTGACGAGGGTGTTGGTGCTCGCCCGGCTCGTGAATTCGACGTACTCGCCGGTGCTGTCGAGGGTGACCGCCTTGCGGCCCGACGCCTCACCCGCGATGTCGCCGACCGTCCGGTTCGGGCCGACGACCTGCGCGCCGCCGCCGGCCGTGCCGTCCTCGGCCTCGTACATGTCGAACGGCATGTCGGCGCCACGGCCGACGAAGAGCGCCTGAGTGCTGGTGTTGTTCTCGCGCTTGACCGGCAGTTCGTTGGCGTCGTCGGCGACGGTCACCCTGAGCGTGTACGAGCCGTCGGCGGCCGTCCAGGTCCCCAGGTTCACCGGCGCGGTCGTCGCGCCGGGGGCGACGGTGCCGCTGTAGGCGCCCGAGAAGGTCCGGACCGTCGCGCCCCGGGAGTCGAGCAGGGCGAGGGTGAGACCGTGACTGCCGCCCGCGGACGCGGTGGTTCCCTGGTTCCTGACGGCGACCGAGAAGGTGACGCTGTCACCGGCAGCCGGCGCGGACGGCGAGGTGGTGACGGATGCCGCCACCAGGTCCGAGCTCGCGACCGGCTTCACCACCAGAGCGCCGGGGCCGGTCCAGGTGTTGTCGGTCTCGTTCTGCTCGATGACCGCGTTCGCCTCGTCCGCGACGGCACTGAGCTGGTACGTACCGGCGTCGCGCGTCCCGATGGAGGCGCTGACCGTCGTCTGCGCCCCGGCCGCCAGGGGACCGGCCTGGGCGGTGGCCACCTTGGTGCCGCCGAGCCGCAGCGCGACGGCGCTCGCCGGAGCGGCGGCCGGGCCGCTGTTGCGTACGGTGGCCGACAAGGTGATCTCGTCCGACTCGACGGGCGAGGCAGGCGACGCGATCACCGAGGTGATCGACAGGTCCGGGTTGGGAGCGGGTACACCGAGCACCTGGAACTCGGCGATCTGCCCGGCCGTGGCACCGGTGTTGGAGGTGAACCGGAGCTGGACGTCGGCGAGACGGGCGTCGAGCGGGACGGTGACCGTGTTGCCGCGCGCCGGGTCGAAGGCGTAGTCCTTCGCCGCCACCACGCCGGTGAACCCTGAGGCGTTCTGTCCGCGCCCGAGCACCTCGATGTTCTGGGTGCGGGCGCCCCAGGCGCTGTCCGGATTCAGCTTGAGCACGACGGCGCTGATGTCCGCGTCGGCGCCCAGCTTCACAGTGAGCGTGTTCGGGTAACTGCCTGCCGCGCCCTCCCAGTAGGTGGTCACGTCGTTGTCGTTGGCGTTCTGGGCGACATAGGTGTGGATCACCGAGGAGGCGGTGATCGGCTTGGAGACGGCGAGATTGGAGGCTGATCCCGTGGAACCGTTGCGGGTGACGCTGTTGCTGTCGCCCGACTCGTTCCCGGCCGCGTCCTTCGCGCGCACCCGGTAGGTCACCGTGTCCGAGACGGGCCGGGTGTCCGTGTAGGTGGTCACGTCGCCGGCGACGCTCCCGCGCAGGACGTTGCCGGCGTAGATGTCGTATCCGGCCACGCCGGTGTTGTCGACGGAGGCGCCCCAGGTGAGGACGATCCGCCCGGGGACCGGCTCGGTGAAGGACAGGTTCGACGGCGCGGTCGGGGCCTGCGTGTCGCCGGAGTCGGACCTGCGGGTCACGGTGTTGCTGTTCGCGGACTGGTTCCCGGCCGCGTCCCGGGCCCGTACGTAGTACGAGACGGTGACGTTCGAGGGCCGGATGTCCGTGTACGTGGTCACGTCCCCCGCCACGGCGGCGAGCAGCTGGTTGTCGGCGTAGACGTCATAGCCGGTGACCGCCGTGTCGTCGGTCGCCGCCTTCCAGGTCAGCTGGATCCGGCCGGTCGCCGGCTCGGTGAGGGCTAGGTCCGCCGGGGCGCTGGGAGCCTTGGTGTCGCCGGTCGCCGGTCCGTAGATCTCGAGCTCGGACAGTTGGGCGGCCGGCTGCCCGGTGTTGGCGCTGACGAGGACGCGTACGTACCGGGTCGTGGCGGCGTCGAAGGTGATCGTCGCCGCGTGGCCGCCGGCCGCGTCGAACACGTAGCCCCTGGAAGCGGTCAGATCGGAGAAGTCGGAGCCGTTGGCGCTGCCCTGGATCTTCAGTGTCTGCGTGCGAGCGCCCCAGGTGTCCGGCAGTCGCAGCACCACGCGGTCGACGCGCACGGACGAGCCGAGGTCGGCCTGGATCCACTGCGGGAGTTCGTGGTTGCGGCTCTCCCAGTAGCTGGCGCGGTTCCCGTCGCCCGCGTTCGCTGCCTGGTAGACCTCGGTGTGGCTGCTCGCGGTGAGCGTGCGGCCACGGGCGAGGTTCTCCGAGGACCCGCCGGCGGCATGGACCTCCAGCGCGGACAGCTGGGCCGCCTGCCGGCCGGTGTTGGCGGTGATGTGCACTCGCACGTAGCGGGCCCGGGCGGAGGGGAAGGAGATGGACACCGTGTTGGCCGAGCCCGGCGCGAAGGTGTAGGCGGACGAACTCTTCAGGGTGCTGAAGCCGGTGCCGTCGGCGCTGCCCTGGACGGACAGGGTCTGCGTCCGGCTCTCCCAGCCGGCCGGGAGCTTGAGTACGACCTCGTCGACGCCGGTGGCGCTGCCGAGGTCGGCCTGCACCCATTGCGGCAGGTTGGTCCCGGCGCTCTGCCAGTACGACGACTGGTCGCCGTCCGTGAGGTTGGCGGCGGCGTATTCACTGTGCGAACTGCTCGCGGCCGCCGGGCGGCCCGCGGCGATGTCCGGTCCGTCGGCCGCCGAGGCGGTCCACGAGGGCCGGCCGAGCATCAAAAGGCTTGTGGTGATCACGGCGGAGAGCACCCGCCATCTCCAGCGTTGCGGTCTCATCTGTCCCCGATCTTCGGCCCCGTGCTCTGGTGCGACGAGGGCGCGGCTCTGACGACTCATCGGTGCGGCAGCATTTGTGCAGCGGAGTGCTACGTCTTTTGCGTTTGGCGGTCAGAGAGTTGCAGAGATATGCCTGGGCGTCCACCGTCCCGGCAAGCACCCCCTGCTCGCACCGAACCCCCGATCCGCCCCGCATCTGCGGACACCAGGGGCTTTCATTCGCCCTGTCAGGAAAATGAAAAATGGCCGCAAGGAGCGCAAGCGTTTTGCGTGCAAACCGCAATTTCGGAAAGCGGGCAGCTGCGCTTACCGTTCCTAGGCATGAGTCCCGTTCCGACCACCCCCGCCCGGCGACGGCGGTTCGGCTGGCCGCAGCGGGTTTTCTCACAGGTCCTGCTGATGCAGCTGACGATCGTCACCGGGGTCATCGCGCTGGCCACCGGCCTTTTCCTCGCCCCGCTCAGCGCCCAGCTCGACGACCAGGCGATGCGCCGCGCGCTCGCCATCGCGGAGACCACCGCGTCACCCGAGCTCGCCGAGGACGTGACCGACTCCCGGCCGACCGCCGACGGCCCGGTCCAGGCTGAGGCCGAACGGATCAGGCAGGCCACCGGCGCCGAGTACATCGTGGTCATGGACCGGCGCGGCGTGCGCTGGTCCCACACCTCCCCCGCCCAGATCGGCCGGATCGTCTCCACCGACCCGAGCGAGGCGCTGGCCGGGCGGGACGTGATGGAGATCGACAGCGGCACTCTCGGGCGGTCCGCCCGCGGCAAGGTGCCGCTCCGCGACGAGGACGGCCGGATCGTCGGCGCGGTGTCCGTCGGCATCGAGTACGACAGCGTGCGGGCCCGGCTGGTGGCGGCGATCCCGGGTCTGCTCGCCTATGCCGGCGGCGCACTGGCCGTGGGGGCGCTCGCCGCGTACCTGATCTCCCGCAGACTCCAGCGGCAGACCCATGACCTCGCCTTCTCCGACATCTCCGCCCTGCTCGCAGAGCGCGAGGCGATGCTGCACAGCATCAGGGAAGGCGTCGTCGCCCTGGACGCGGCCGAGCGTGTGCGGCTGCTGAACGACGAGGCACAGCGGCTGCTCGGAGTGGGGCCGGAGGCCACGGGACGGCCGCTGGACGAGGTGCTGGGCGAGGGACGCACCAGTGACGTCCTGGCGGGCCGGGTGAGCGGTGACGACCTGCTGACGGTACGCGGCAGCAGGGTCCTCGTCGCCAACCGGATGCCTACCGACGACGGCGGCGCCGTCGTCACCCTCCGCGACCGCACGGAACTCGAGCAGCTGGGCCGTGAGCTCGACTCCACCCGCGGGCTGATCGACGCGCTGCGCGCGCAGGACCACGAGCACGCCAACCGCCTGCACACCCTGCTCGGCCTGCTGGAGCTGGAGATGCACGAGGAGGCGGTGGAGTTCGTCACCGAAGTGGTCGGGGTGCACCGGGCCACCGCGGAGCAGGTCACGGAGAAGATCCACGATCCGCTGCTCGCCGCGCTGCTCGTCGGCAAGGCGACGGTCGCGGCGGAGCGCGGGGTGTCGCTGCGGATCGCCCCCGCCACCCTGCTGCCCGACCGGCTGGTGGACCCGCGCGGACTGGTCACGATGGTGGGCAACCTGGTCGACAACGCGCTGGACGCGGCAGCGGGCACACCGGACCCGCGGATCGAGGTCGAGCTGCACACCGTCGGCAGCACGGTGATCCTCCGGGTCGCCGACAGCGGTCCCGGTGTCCCGGCCGAACACCGCGAGCTGATCTTCACCGAGGGATGGACCACCAAGGAACTGCCGGCCCACGGCAAGCGCGGCCTGGGGCTGCCGCTGGTCCGCAGGTTCGCCGAGCGGCAGGGCGGTAGCGCCACGGTCCGCGAGTCGGCCGCCAAGGGCGCCGAATTCGTCGTCGTACTGCCCGACGCGCTGGCCGAGACCGGTCCGGACGAGGACCTCCCACCCATTTCCCGGCCGCTCGACGCACCGAATCCCGGCGGGACCGGCGCACCGGGTGGGGCGGGCGGCGCACGAGAGGTCCGGCAGGCGCGATGATCGACGTACTGGTCGTGGACGACGACGTCCGGGTCGCCCGCATCAACGCGGCCTATGTCGCCAAGGTGCCCGGCTTCCGGGTCGTCGCGGAGGCCCATTCGGCCGCGGAGGCGCTCGCGAGGATCGCCGAGGCGCCCGTCGATCTGATCCTGCTCGATCACTATCTGCCCGACGAGAACGGTCTGTCGGTCGTCCGGGAGCTCCGCGCGCTCGGCCACCAGACGGACGTGATCATGGTGACGGCCGCCCGGGACGTAGCGACCGTCCAGGCGGCGATGCGCCACGGCGCCCTCCAGTACCTGGTCAAGCCCTTCAACTTCGCCGGGCTGCGCGCCAAGCTCGAGGCGTACGCGACACTGCGGCGTGCCCTGGACGGCGGTGGGGAGGCCGAACAGGCCGAGGTCGACCGGATCTTCGGCACGCTGTCGGCCGGGGCGATCGCGCCGGAACTTCCGAAGGGCCACTCCCCCACCACGGCCGAGCTGGTCCGCCAGGTGCTGCTGGCCGCCGACGGCCCTTTGTCGGCCCAGGAGATCGCGGAACGCGCGGGCGTGAGCCGGCAGACCGCCCAGCGCTATCTGAAGCTCCTGGAGCGGGCGGGCAGGGTGCGGCTCACTCTCAGGTACGGCGAAACCGGCCGCCCGGAGCACCGTTACGTGTGGGTGGCGAGCACCTGACGCCGCCCGGAGGCCGTTTCGGACGCCACGGCCCGCGCCGCGGCGTCAGACGGCGCCCGCTCCCGTCAGCGCCCGTACCTCGGTCTCGGCGTGCTTCGCCGCGTCCGGCGGCTCGGAGGAGACGACCGTGCCGATCCAGCCGGCCAGGAAGCCCAGCGGGATGGAGACGAGCCCCGGGTTCTCCAGTGGGAAGACGTGGAAGTCCACACCCGGGAAGAGGGACCGCTCACTGCCGGAGACGACCGGCGACACCAGCACGAGCAGCACCGCGGGCACCAGCCCGCCGTAGACGGACCAGACGGCACCGCGCGTGGTGAAGTTCCGCCAGAACAGCGAGTAGAGCAGGACGGGCAGGTTGGCGGAGGCGGCCACGGCGAAGGCCAGGCCGACGAGGAACGCGACGTTCAGGTCGCGGGCCAGCAGACCGAGCGCGATCGCGACGGCGCCGATGCAGACGGCGGCGATCCGGGCGACGGCGACCTCGCCGTACCGGCCGTCGCCCTCCTGCGCGCCCGCCGGCCCGATCGCGCGCCGACGCCGCAGCGTCGCGTACAGGTCGTGCGCGACGGAGGCCGAGGAGGCCAGCGTGATCCCCGCGACGACGGCCAGGATGGTCGCGAAGGCCACGGCGGCCACGACCGCGAACAGGACGGCACCCCCGGTGGACCCTGCCCCGCCGCCCAGGTCGAGGGCGAGCAGCGGCACGGCCGTGTTGCCCGCGGCGTTGGACGCCCGGACCTCGTCGGTGCCGACCACGGCGGCCGCTCCGAAACCGAGCACGATCGTCATCAGGTAGAAGCTGCCGATGAGACCGATGGACCAGACGACCGAGCGGCGGGCGGCCCGCGCGGTCGGCACGGTGTAGAAGCGGGACAGGATGTGCGGCAGCCCCGCCGTGCCCAGCACGAGCGCCAGGCCGAGGCTGATGAAGTCCAGGCGCGCGGTCCAGTCCCCGCCGTACCGGAGGCCCGGCGCGAGGAAGTCCTTGCCGTGGCCGCTGCGTGCGGCGGCGGAGTCGAGCAGCTGATTGAAGTCGCCGTGGAATCGCATCAGCACCAGCACGGTCATCGCGATCGCGCCCGCCATGAGCAGTACGGCCTTCACGATCTGGATCCAGGTGGTGGCCCGCATCCCTCCCATGGACACGTAGATCACCATCAGCGCTCCCACGCCGATGACGGTCCACGACCGGGCGGCCTCGCTCGTGCCGCCCAGCAGCAGCGCGACCAGGCTCCCGGCTCCCACCATCTGCGCCACCAGGTACAGGACGGAGACGGTGACCGAGGAAGTGCCGGCCGCGATGCGCACCGGCCGTTCCTTCATCCTGGCGGCCACGACGTCGGCGAGGGTGAACCGGCCGCAGTTGCGGACCAGTTCGGCGACGAGCAGGAGCACGACGAGCCAGGCGACCAGGAAGCCCACGGAGTAGAGCATCCCGTCGTAGCCGTAGAGCGCGATGAGCCCTGAGATGCCGAGGAAGGAGGCGGCCGACATGTAGTCACCGGCGATGGCGAAGCCGTTCTCCATCGGGGAGAACAGCCGTCCGCCCGCGTAGAACTCCTCCGCGGAACCGTGCCTGTTGCGGCTCACCCAGGTGGTGATGCCGAGGGTGACCGCGATGAACGCGCTGAACAGCAGCAGGGCGAGCGCTTGGTGGTCCCCGTTCATCGTCCGGCCCCTCTCGTCATCTCCTGCGTGTCCCACCGCAGATCGAGCGCGGCCCGGTCCCTCCGCAGTCGGGCGTGGCGGGTGTACGCCCAGGTCAGCAGGAAGGTGGTCAGGAACTGCGCGAGTCCGGCGACCATCGCCACATTGACCGCCCCGGCCACCGGCCTCGCCATCAGCCCCGGCGCGGTCGTGGCCGCGACGACGTACGCCAGGTACCACAGGAGGAAGGCGGCGGACGCGGGCACGACGAACCGCCGGTAGCGGGCGCGCACTTCCTGGAAGGCCTCGCTGCGCTGCACTTCCAGATAGATGTCGGCGGCGCTGCGTCCGGCCGTCGGGTCCGCCCCGGTGAGCGGCGCGCCGGGGGCAGGGGCTCCGGTGCTGTCCCGGTCGCTCCAGCCCGAGGCCAGCGCGTCGTACCACGGGTCCTCGAGCCGCACTTGGGCGGCGTCCGGGCCTTCCTGCTTCTCCACGCTCACCTCTCCTTGCCGACGAACCGTTTCGGCCGCCTGCCCAAGGATGGACAGAGTGGGAAGATCCCGGACTCTTCTCCGGGGGTCTTCACCCCATCAGGTGACGTTTGTCCCCGGAGGCTTCGCGAGACCTTCCCGATAGGCGTACCGGACCGCCTGCGCCCGGTCGTGCAGGCCGGCCTTCGCGAACAGGTTGTTGATGTGGGTCTTGACGGTGGCGGTGGAGATGCCCAGCCTCGCGGCGATGTCCGCGTTCCCCAGGCCCTCCGCGATCAGGGCCAGCACCTCGCCCTCGCGGGCTGTCAGCCCGTCGGGCAGCCGGGGACCGGTGGGCGGCGGCTCCGCCGTGACCTGCTCGAGCAGACGCCGCTGGACCACCGGGGACAGCCCGGCCCGGCCGGCGACGACGTCCTGGATCGCCCGCACGATCTCGTCCCCGTCGGCGTCCTTGGTGAGGTATCCCCGTGCGCCGGCCCGCAGAGCGGGGAAGAGCGAGTCGTCGTCCGCGTAGGTGGTCAGCACGACGACCTGGGTGGCGGGGTACTCGCCGCGGATGCGGCGGGTGGCCTCCACACCGTCGACCCGTGGCATCCTCAGGTCCATCAGGACGACGTCGGGCGACAGTCGGGCGACGAGCGCGAGCGCCTCCTCCCCGTCCCTGGCCGAACCGACGACCTCGATACCGGGCAGCAGTCCCAGCAGCATCACGATGCCCTCGCGCACCACGGCCTGGTCGTCGGCGACCACGACCCGCGCGATCTCCCCGGTCATGCCGGCACCCGAAGTCGCACCACGAACCCCTCCCCCTCCGGACCCGCCTCGAGCGTGCCGCCGAGCAACTCCGCGCGCTCGCGCATACCGAGCAGACCGTACCCGGCGCCGGATCCTCCGAGCTCGCCGGACACCCGCGGCCCGTCAGGCGTCGCCGGCCTCCCCGAGTCCCTCACTTCCAGGACCACTTCGGCGTCCAGGTAGGCGAGCAGGATCCTGACCACCGCTCCCGGCGCGTGCTTGCGGACATTGGTCATCGCCTCCTGCGCCACCCTGCGCACCGCCTGCGAGGCGTCCGCGGACAACTGCCGCCGCCCTCCGGTGACTTCTGTGGACACCGGACCGCCTGCAGCCAGCTCCCGCAGGTACTCCTCCACGGGAGCCATCTCACCACGCAGTGCCGACAGCGCCTGCCGGGTCTCCGCCAGTCCCTCGCGGGCCATGCCGCGCGCGGCGACGACCCGCTCCAGGACCTGGTCACGGAAGGGCCCTTCCGGGCCCCGCTCGATCTGCAGCCGGGCCGCTTCGAGATGCACCAGCTGCGCCGACAGGCTGTGCGCCAGCACATCGTGGATCTCACGGGCGATCCTGGCCCGCTCGGCGAGAGCGGCGGAGACGGCCTCGGCCTCACGGGCCGCCCGCTCCTGCGCGAGCAGCCGGAATCCCGCACCACGGGCCTGGGCGTCGAGACGCAGGGCGCACCCGCCGAGCACGACGGCGGCGGTGGTGAGCAGTGCTCCCAGAGTGCTCTCCGCGGTCAGCAGGAATCCGGCCACCGGAAGCGTGACGATCGCGACGACGGGGGCCACCGGCAGCCGCTCGATCGCCATGAGGGCGACCGAGACCCACAGCACCATGGCCGGGACGTCCGCCCCGGCGGCGTGCGCACCGAGGCCGGTGACCGCGATGATGCCGAGCAGCCCCAGCGAGGCGGGCAGCCGGTTCTCGAGAGTGGTGCGGTGGTAGCGCGCGGCGGACGCCGCACAGCCCAGGAGACCCAGCGGCGGAAGCACCGCCCCCCAGCCGTGGAAGACCTCGGACGTGTACGCGCTGGACACCGCCCACGACGACAGGGCGGCGAGCAGCGCGATGTCCAGCACGTGCCGGGCCCGCGGGACACCGATGCCGGACAGGGCCTCGCGGGTGGGCCACTCGGTCCATTTGCTCCTGGGCACGCCGGGCACGTGTGTCCTCCTCCGTCGCACCCGATGCTAGGGAGCGGGGAGCACGGCCGGATCGGACCAGGGGTGGAGTCCTCGGCTCCACCCCTGGGTGCACGACCGGTCGTACCGGTCAGGCGTCGATGCGCGAGCGGTCCAGCGTGGCCGCCGAGCTGGTGATGAACTCCTTACGGGGAGCGACCTCGTTGCCCATGAGCAGGTCGAAGATCTGCTCAGAGGACTCCAGGTCCCCGATGTTGATGCGGCGCAGGGTCCGGTGGCGGGGATCCATGGTCGTCTCGGCCAGCTGGTCGGCGTCCATCTCACCGAGGCCCTTGTAGCGCTGGATGGAGTCCTTGAAGCGGACCCCCTTGCGCTGGAACTCCAGCAGCGTCTGCCGCAGCTCGTTGTCGGAGTACGTGTAGACGTACTTGTCCTGGCCCTTCTTGGGCTGGATCAGCTCGATCCGGTGCAGCGGCGGCACGGCGGCGAACACCCGGCCGGCCTCCACCATGGGCCGCATGTAGCGCTGGAAGAGCGTCAGCAGCAGACAGCGGATGTGCGCGCCGTCGACGTCGGCGTCGACCAGCAGGACGATCTTGCCGTAGCGGGCGGCGTCGATGTCGAACGTCCTGCCCGAGCCGGCCCCTATGACCTGGATGATCGCCCCGCACTCGGCGTTCTTCAGCATGTCGGAGACCGACGACTTCTGGACGTTGAGGATCTTGCCGCGGATCGGCAGGAGCGCCTGGAACTCGCTATTGCGCGCCAGCTTGGCGGTGCCGAGCGCGGAGTCGCCCTCGACGATGAAGAGCTCGCTGCGCTCCACGTCGTCACTGCGGCAGTCGGCGAGCTTGGCGGGCAGGGACGAGGACTCCAGGGCGGTCTTCCTGCGCTGCGCCTCCTTGTGCTGGCGGGCCGCGATACGTGTACGGGCGGCCGCCACGGCCTTCTCCAGCACCGCGCGGGCCTGCGCCTTGGCGTCCCGCTTGGTGGACGTCAGGAACGCCTTGAGCTCCTTGGCCACCACGTTGGCGACGATCCTGTTGGCCGCCGAGGTGCCGAGGACCTCCTTGGTCTGGCCCTCGAACTGCGGCTCCGCGAGGCGGACGGTGACGACGGCGGTGAGCCCCTCCAACGCGTCGTCCTTCACGATGTCGTCCTCGGCGACGCGCAGCATCTTGGCGGAGCGCAGCACCTCGTTCATCGTCTTGGTCACGGAGCGTTCGAAGCCTGTCACATGGGTGCCGCCCTTGGGGGTGGCGATGATGTTGACGAAGGACTTGAGCGTGGTGTCGTACCCGGTGCCCCAGCGCAGGGCGATGTCCACGCCGAGCTCGCGGGTGACCTCCGTCGGGGTCATGTGACCGCGCTCGTCGAGCACCGGGACGGTCTCCTTGAACGTGCCCTGGCCGGTGAGCCTCAGCACGTCGCAGACCGGCTTGTCCTGGGCCAGGTACTCGCAGAACTCGCTGATCCCCCCGTCGAAACGGAAGGTCTCCACGCTCTTGCCCTCGCCGCCGGCCTCGCTCAGGCCGCGCTCGTCGTGGACGACGATGGTCAGGCCGGGCACGAGGAAGGCGGTCTGACGGGCGCGCTGGTGGAGCGTCTCCAGGGAGAGCTTGGCGTCCTTGAGGAAGATCTGGCGGTCCGCCCAGTAACGGACGCGGGTGCCGGTCCTGGCCTTTGGGACGCGCTTGCCCTTGCGCAGCCCGTTCGCCGGGTCGAACGGGGCGTCGGGGCCGGACTCGGTGAAGATGCCGGGCACGCCGCGCCGGAAGCTGATCATGTGGGTCGCGCCACCGCGGTCGACCTCGACGTCGAGGCGGGCGGAGAGGGCGTTCACCACCGAGGCGCCGACACCGTGGAGACCGCCGGAGGCCGCGTAGGAGCCACCGCCGAACTTGCCGCCGGCGTGCAGCTTGGTCATCACGACCTCGACCCCGGAGAGCCCGGTCTTGGGCTCCACGTCCACGGGGATGCCGCGGCCGTTGTCCCGGACCTCGACGGAGCCGTCCTCGTGGAGGATCACCTCGATGTGGTCGCAGTGGCCGCCGAGGGCCTCGTCGACGGAGTTGTCGATGATCTCCCAGAGGCAGTGCAGGAGGCCGCGGCTGTCGGTCGAGCCGATGTACATGCCAGGTCGTTTGCGAACCGCCTCGAGCCCCTCCAGGACGAGCAGGTGCCGCGCGGTGTAGTTGGACCCGTCACGGTCTGCTGTCAGCAGTGCTGTGGACGGCACGGACGATTCGGCGGTCACGCGGTTCGCTCCTCGCTGAATTTCAAATGTGGCCAAGGGGGGTACGGGCCCGGCGTCGGTCGCCGGTGAGAGCGTACCGAGGCCTGGTAGAGCCGATGTAACGCCACCCACCTGATTTCTCATGCTAGTGCAGCTTCGCATGAGTGTTCGATCCCTCGATGGAGTGACGTGCACATCACGTTCCCAACGGGGCATGAACCATTTAGGCTCCGGGCACGTCCTCATCAACAACCGGCAACCCGGCCGGGAGGGCCAAACGAGACAAGCAACGCGAAATCCGTAGAGCGAAGCAATACGGCTCATTCGCCGCCAACCGGCAGCAGACAGCCACCTCGGGAAAAAGTTTCGAGGAAAAGCCACGAGCGGGAACGTTTTCGGCCTGGTTGGATGTTGACCCTGGTACGACAGCTCGTCGAGCTAGAGAAGAGGCGACGTGACTACTGTTCTGACCCCCGCGAGCCCGCTGACGGCCGCTGACCGCTGCGACCGCTGCGGCGCCCAGGCTTATCTGCGCGTCGTACTGATCAGCGGTGGTGAACTGCTCTTCTGCGCCCACCACGGGCGCAAGTTCGAGCCGGAACTCAAGAAGATCGCCGCGGAAATACAGGATGAGACGGACCGCCTGACGGCCGTGCCGGCAGACACCGGCGAAGAGGATCACTGACACCTCACATCCCGACGAGCCAAGGGCCGGTCCAGGACCGGCCGATGGGCGGCTCCCCCGGCCACCGGGGGAAGCCGCCCGCTCTCGTTCCGTGACTGTTTTCCGGGTGCCGGCCGGTCAGTCGGCGCCGACCGTCCGCGGCACCACCGCGGAGACCCGCGTATAGACGCCCGGACCATCAGGGCGCCCGCAGCCGCTGCCCCAGGAGACCAGGCCGATGAGCCTGCCCCCGGCGATCAGCGGCCCTCCGCTGTCCCCCTGGCAGGCGTCGTGCCCGCCCTTCGGGTCCCCCGCGCACAGCATCGTGGAGGGTGCGTACCTGCTGCCCTGCCCGCCGGGGTAGGCCTTCGCGCACGTCTCGTCCGGCAGGACGGACACCCGTGCCGCCCGCAGCGACGACGCGTAACTGCCGTTGCCCTGTGTGTCACCCCAGCCGTACACGGTCGCGACCGTGCCCACCCGGTACGCCGGGTCCCCCGCCGCCGCCACCGGCAGCACATGACTCTCGGGCAGGGCCTCCGAGAGGGTCAGCAGCGCCATGTCGGCACTGGTCGTCACCGGGTCGTACGCGGGCGTGACCCACGTTCCCCGTACGGGCACCTCCCGGCCGCCCTCGCCGGCCAGCTCCGAGCGTCCCGCGATCACCCGTAGATCGCGCACGGACGCGGCCTCCTTTCCGAGGACGGCGTTGCTCAGGCAGTGAGCTGCTGTCATCACCTTGGTGGGCGCCACGACCACACCTCCGCAGAACTGTCCGCTCCGCGCTGGGCCGAACCGGTCGCGGCTGGCCAGCGCGACCACCCATGGACTCTCGTCGGCACGAACCTCGTACCCGCCGACGACGACGCTGTCGGCGGCGGCGGGGAAGGACATCGCCGGTGTTGTCACGACCGCTGCTGCGATCAGAGCCGGCACCCCGGCGAGGCTTCGGGCAGTGGGGCGACGCATACGGTCTCCTGACTCTGCGTGAATC
>NZ_JBSGZJ010000096.1:0-18777 GCF_053610925.1 Streptomyces sp. NPDC054847
GCCCGGCCCCGCGCGGGGCCGGGCGTGTGACGGGCCGCGGTGGGGCGAGTCCTACGATGCGGCCATGTCCCTGCCGCACGCCATCCTCACCGCCCTGCTGGAGAAGCCCTCGTCCGGCCTGGAGCTGACCCGCCGGTTCGACCGGTCGATCGGCTACTTCTGGTCGGCGACCCACCAGCAGATCTACCGGGAGCTGGGCAAGCTCGAGCAGGCCGGACACATCCGGGAGCTGCCGACCGAGCAGCCGGCCCGCGGGCAGAAGAAGGAGTACGAGGTCCTGCCCGCCGGCCTGGAGGAACTGACGGCCTGGGTGACCCGCCCGGAGGACCCCCGGCAGATCCGTGACCCACTGCTGCTGCGGCTGCGCGCGGCCGCGGTGGTGGGCGGCGCGGACATGGAGGCGGAGCTCGTACGCCACCTGGAGCTCCACCGGGCCCAGCTGGACGACTACCTGGCGTTCGAGCAGCGCGACTTCCCGCCCGAGCGCCGGGTGACCAGGCAGGACCGGCTGCGCCATGTGGTGCTGCGGGGCGGCATCGAACTCGAGACGTTCTGGACGAAGTGGCTGACGGACACCCTCGCCGAGCTCAGGGGTCCCGAGGACGGACCCTCCCGGCATGCGGCACCTGACGGTCCGTGAGATCGTCGCCGCGTGACGGACACCTTGATGGCCGCGTTCTGCGTGGCTGCTCTCGCCCTGTTGCTCAGATCCGCCGTCGGCCTCGCCCGCGCCGACGGCGCCGACCCGTCCGCGGAGGCGCGCCACGTGACGACGGCGCTGTACGGCTGCGGGATCGCCGTACTGACGCTGGGCCTGTTCATCACGCTGACCTGACGTCCCGCCGCCTGCGCGGGGTCCCGCCGTACTCGTGGGCCGGTTTTCGTGGCACGCGCCAGGTCAGTCCGGGTCGGTGCCCGAGCGGGTGGTCCCGCCGGCCTCCTGCGCGCGGTCGGTGAGCCGGGCGTGGAGCCAGCGGGAGAGGGCGGTGGCCGCGGCGGTGAGGAAGACGAAGGTGTAGAGGATCTGGAGGACCGTCACCAGGCGGGCGCTCTGACCGCGCGGGTGGATGTCGCCGTAGCCGACCGTCGCGAGGGTGACGACGGTGAAGTACAGGGCGTCCATGCGGGTGTTCAGGCCGGCGAACTCGCCCGGTTCCTTGGCGAGGGTGTGGTACGCGCCGGAGAAGACGAGCACGGACAGGCACATCAGCAGCGGGATGGCGACGCCCGGGCGGGTGCCGAGCCGCTCGGTGAGCACGTCCCTGACCTGGAAGAGAAGCAGCAGGGCGATCGATACCAGTGCCATGGTGAAGAGGGTCCAGCTGACGGCGGGGCGCTCGGGGCCGAGCTCCTCCAGGGGGAGGAGGAAGTACGCCACGGTCATGAGGACGCCGCCGAAGAGGGCGGCCAGCCTGAGCCGTCCCCGCCCCGGGCGGCGTGCCGTGCGGTCGTCCGCCATTCGTGTGCCTCCCCGCTCGCCCGCCTGCCGTCGTCGCCCACGATGCTCGCTCGCTTGCCGTCGTCGCCCACGATCGGCCGGTCCTTCGGCCCGCCGCCATCCGGGCGCGGCCGAACGGCGCAGGCGGCCCGTGGTCCGGGGGCGGCTCGCCCCGTTCGTGCGGCCGGGGTCAGGGATCTCCCGGCGTGCGGCTCACGGTCCGGCCCAGCGCGCCGGCGGCCCGCGCGAACTGTGCCGCGTCCAGGACCGCGGCCCCGCCGGGATCGTTGTTGAAGTACACGTACACGTCGTCCTCGTCGGACCAGGCGTCGGTGATGCGGACGGCCCAGGACTTCAGCGCTGCGCGGCCGTAGCGCGGCGGCGGCTGGGCGAGGCCGGCGTGGAGGCGTACGTAGCCCCATGACGCCGTCCGCCACAGCGGTGTCACGGGGCGGGATCCGCGGTCCGCCCAGCACAGGGCGGCGCCGTGCCGTTCCAGCACCGTACGCAGCCGGGGCTCCGCCGCCCACCACGAGGCGTGCCGGAGTTCTACGGCCACGCGGACGGTGCGGGGGAAGCACTTCAGACAGGCGTTCAGCGCGTCGGTGTCCGCCTGGAAATTCGGCGGCAGTTGCAGCAGCACCGGACCCATCCGGTCGCCGAGGCCCGCTGTCCGGTCCAGCAGCCGGTGCACCGGCTCCGCGGGCTCCCGGAGCCGCTTCAGGTGGGTCAGGAAGCGACTCGCCTTGACCGCCATGACGAACCCGTCCGGTGTCCGCTCGCGCCACGACGTGAAGATCTCGGTGGTGGGGAGCCGGTAGAAGGCGTTGTTGTTCTCCACGGTGGCGAATCGCGCGGCGTACTCCTCGAGCCACAGCCGCTGCGGGAGGCCGGGCGGATAAAGAATGCCGCGCCAGTCCTTGTACTGCCATCCGGAGGTTCCGACCAACATGGGCATGGGCTGATGCCTGCCCGTGCCGCGGGCCGGTCTATCGCCGCCACGGGTGTGCCGCGGGGGCGCGGACGGGGGTCGCGTTCGTGGCGAGGGCAGGTCCGTCGGACTGTCGGCCGCTCTTTCCGCTCGTGTGACAGGGGCCGGAGAGGTCCCGGGAGAAAGGCACGAAGAAAGGCCCGTTCAGGCTCTGTTGTTACCTGCGGGAACACTTTCCAGGCGGGTGGCCCTGCTCCACTATGGGGTCCTGTTTCCGGCCAGTAACACGGGAGCCCCTCCGGTCACGGACGGGCGGATGTGCCGCGTCGTAACTGAACGAGGAGTCAAGAGGGTGTCGAAGCCGAAGCTCCAGAAGGCCGTTCCGGAGACGGCGGCCGACAATGCCGGCTGCACCGCTCTGCCCGACGGGGAACTCACCGAACGCATCCGCGCCGGTGCCCCGTCCGCCTATCCCGCCGTCCAGGAGCTCAGGCGCCGCCACATGCCGGCCCTCCGCGGCTACGCCATGCTCTGCGGTCGCAACACCCTCGCCGGCAACCAGCTGGCGGTGCAGGCATTCGACCTCGCCACCCAGGAGGCATGCCGGGGCATCGGCCCAGAAGGATGCTGGGGCAGGCATCTGCTGACGGTGCTTCAGCGGATCGGGCTCACCTGGGCGGCGGGCAGCCGTCGCGCCCGGCTCGAGCCCGGCTTCGCCGCGTGGCTCGACGACAACACCGACGTCGCGCCGCCGTATCCGCCGGACTCCCCACGACCCCGGCTCCGGGCGACGTCCCCCATGCTGACCGGCTTCCAGCGGCTGCCCGAGCAGACCAGGGGCATCCTCTGGTACGCGGTGGTCGACGACGAGCCGGACGCCACGGTGGCCACGTTCGTCGGAGTGAGCCCGGCCATGGTCCCCGAGCTGCGGGCCAAGGCACTGGACGCGCTGCGGCGCGCCTACATCCAGGCGTATCTGGAGGACAGCGGCAGCAGGAAGTGCCAGGGCTTCCGCCGCATCATCGAGGCGGCGTCGCAGCCGGGGGACGGGCGGCGCAGCAACGACCTGGCCCTTCATCTCGCCGAGTGCCCCGGCTGCGCCCGGCTGACCGGGGAGCTGAGCCGGCTGGCCGCCGGCCCGCGGGCCGTGCTCGCCGAGGGCCTGCTCCGGTGGGGCGGCGCGGCCTACGCGGCCGGTGGCCCCGTACGGGCCCGGCACGCCGCCGGGCCCGCCACGATCGAACGGTGGGAGACCGGAAGGGCCGGGCTGCCCGTTCCGCACGCCGCCGCGGGCCGTCGCAGGCGGGGCGGCGGGACGGCCGGCCATGGTGTGCGGCGGCCGTCCCGGCTCGCCGTGCTCGTCGCGGTCGCGGTGGCTGCCGTCGTCATCGGAACCCTGCTGGCGACCGGGTCCGGGGACCCGGCTCCCGGAGGGGACCACGACCGTGCCGGCGCGGAGGAACCCTCGCGCTGGGAGGCACGGCCGCCCGCCGTCCTCCCCACTGCCGCCCCCTCGGCGACCGCCGCGCCGTCACCGTCCCCGTCGAAGAAGCCCTCGGCGTCACCGAGCCGCACCACCCCGGCACCCACGACGGCGGCACCGGCGCCCCAGCCCCCGCCGCCCGCCCCCTCGAAGAGCACGCCGCCCCGGCCGGTGCCCATCGCCGCCGGCAGCGGATACACCCAGGTCGTCAACGCTGCCTCCGGGCTCTGCCTGGACATCGACGGCGGTGTCATGCAGGACCGCACCGACGTCCTCACCGCCCCGTGCGACGGCACACCGAGCCAGCAGTGGAAGCTGGAGTCCATCGGCCTTCTGCGCAGCAGCGCCGACCCGGACTACTGCCTGGACTCGCGTGGTGCCACGGACCGTGGTGTGGGCATCTGGTCCTGCTCCTCCGTCAACGGCAGGAACGGTCTCAACCTGCTGTTCATCGTCGACTCCGCCGGAGTCGTCCGCCCCCGGATCGCGCCGGACTTCGCGCTCGAACCGCTCGGGGACTCCGGCGGCGGCACCCTCGACTTCGATCCGGCCGACGGGGACAGCGACCAGCGCTGGACCGCCGGCCGCTGACCCGCACGGGACCACCGGTCGACGCGTCCGGTGGCGTCCCGGCCCCCGCGTCCCTGGCCCCCGCGGCCCGGGCTCCGCGGGGCGGAGCCGGGACCGGGAGCGTCAACCGGTGGAGCAGGCGGCTCCGTTCAGCGTGAAGGAAACCGGCTTCGCGGTGTTCCCGGTGTGGCTCGCCTGGAGGCCGATCTGCGTACTCGCGCCGGCGGCGAGCGTCCCGTTGTACGCCACGTTCCTGGCGGTCACGGCGCCGCTGCTCGGGCTGTAACTCGCGCCCCAGCCGGAGGTGATGGTCTGGCCCGCGGGCAGGGTGAAGGACAGCGCCCAGCCGCTGACCGGTGCGGTGCCCGTGTTGGTGAGGGTCACGATCGCCGTCAGCCCCGTGTTCCACGCACTGGTGGTCCAGTCGACCCGGCACGTTCCCGGGGCGGGGTCGGGGCCGGGACCGGGGTCCGGCGGCGGAGTGGTGCCGTCCAGGCCGAAGAACGTGACGGCGCCGGCCGCCATGCCGCCGGTCGGCAGGGTGTGGCCCGCGCCCTGGACGCTGATGGCCTCCACGGGCGCCTGGCTGCCGGTGGCGCCGTAGCGGGTGCGGGTCCGGTCCGACTGCGGACGGTCGGTGTACGCGGGTGTCCGGCTCACACCGTGGACGTCGGTCCACTGGTCGATCTGCTCGGCGAAGTTCGGATAGCGCAGGGTGCTGTCCTCGGTGCCGTGCCAGATCTGCATCCTCGGCCGCGGACCGGTGTGACCGGGGTACGCCACACGGACCAGGGCGCCCCACTCCTGCGGCGTCCGGTCGACGGCTCCGTTCGCGCAGGCGCTGTTCCAGCCGGAGCCGTCGGTGGTGGCGAAGCACGAGTGCGGTACGCCCATGAAGGCCGCGCCCGCCCGGAACACGTCGGGGTAGTTGCCCAGCAGGACGTTGGTCATCATGGCGCCGGACGAAGCGCCGGTCACGAAGATCCGGCCGGGATCGGCGCCGTACCGCTGCTGGATGTGGGCGACCATGGACCTGATGCCCACCGGGTCGCTGCCGCCGTCGCGCCGCAGCGCCTGCGGCGAGGAGACGTCGAAGCAGTTGCCGCTCCTGGTCGCCGACGGGTAGACGACGATGAAGCCGTACCGGTCGGCCAGCGACGCGAACTCCGTGCCCGAGTGGAAGGCCGGCCCGGACCCGGTGCAGTAGTGCACGGCCACCAGCACGGCCGGCCGCTCCCGGACGCTGTCGGGCACATACAGATGCATCCTCAGATTGCTCGGGTTGTTGCCGAAGGCCGTCACCTCCGTCAGCGAGGCGGCGGACGCCGGGGGCGCGGCGACGGCTACGAGGAGCGCCGACAACAGCGGTAAGACAGCGGCCAGAAGCACTGTGAGCAGTGCTCTCGACGGCCGCCCGGCCGTGGTCGGCACGTGCAGGGATCTGTCGGTCATGTACCTGTCCTTCCTAGACTGCCTGCCGTGAAGGGACTGCTGCTGCGGCTGTCCGCGCTCGACGCGGACGCCGCCACCGCCGTACGCGTGATCGCGCACTTCGAGGCGCTGCTCGGCGGTGGACTCGACCCGGCGTCCCTGGCCCGGTCCACCGCCGGGCTCGCCGGATGCCCGGCCGGACTCGAACTGCCCGACGGCCGCTCGGCACGGTCCGGACCTGACGGCGTCGCCCTCCGGGGCGTGCCCGAGCACGTCTCCGGACGGGTGGGGCTGGAGCCGGCCGGCGGGGTCTGGCTGGAACGGCCCGGTGCGCCGGGCCCGTTCGACGAACTGGTCCTCGAATGGATGGCCATCACCGCCCGGGTGCTGGCGGGCCGGCCCTGGCAGTCCCGGGTGCCCCAGGCGGCCGATCCGGCGCTGGTCGAGCTGGTGCTCTCCGGCCGGGAGGACGCACCGGACCGAGTCCGGGCGCTGCGTCTGCTGGGCCTCGCGCCCGAGGCGCCGCTGCGGGTGATCGCCGTGGCCGGGCGGGCGGGGACGGACGTGGGGATGGAGGCCGTGGCGCTGCTCGGGCGCGGCGGCCTGCGGGGCACGGTCAGGGTGGCGCGGGCGGGGCCGCTGGGGGCGGTGCTGGTGCAGCGCCCGGAAGGCGCCGGCCGTGCGGGCGACGCCGCGGGCGGCTCCCAGGGCGGCGGCGCCGTCGGCGTCAATCCCCCGGACGGGCCCGCCTCGACGGCCTGCGAGCTGCGGTCGGCCCTGCACGAACGCGTCCGTGAGCGCGGCACGGCCCATGGAACCGCGCAGGGGATCCGGGTCGGTGTCGGCGGCGGCGCCGATCCGCTGGACGCGCGTACCTCCTGGGCACAAGCGCGTTCCGCGCTGCGCTTCGCCGTGCCGGGCAGCCCGCGCGAGGCGGTGGTGGACCACGACGAACTCGGCCCCGTCGCACTGCTGGCGGACATCCCGGTGGAGCGGCTGCGCGCCCAGGAGGACGTACGGCGGCTGGAGAGGCTGGCGCGAGGGGAACGCGGCGAACGTGGTGAGCGGTCCGGACACGGCGGTGAACTCCTCGCGGCCCTGGCCGCGTTCTGCCGCACGGGCTCGCTGCGGCAGGCGGCCGGCGAACTCCACCTGCACCACAGCTCGGTGGCCGCGCGCCTCGCCCACGTCGAGAAGGAACTCGGGTGGCGGCTGCGCGACCCGCAGGACCGGTTCCACGCACAACTGGCGCTGTACGCCCTGCGGCTGGCGGACGGCGGCGAGGGCTTCGACGGCTGATGAGCGGTCACCGGCTCACCGGCCCAGGGCCCGCCGCAGCACGGCGACCGCCTCGGCGGTCGCGCCCTGAATGACACCTGCGTGCTCCACGGCCCACGCGCCGTGGAACGTACTCGGAATCAGGCGCAGCTCCGTGGGCACCCCCGCGGCCGCCAGGGCACGCGCGTAGGCGACGCCCTCGTCGCGCAGGGGGTCGAACTCCATCACGGAGACGTACGCGGGCGGCAGCCCGGAGAGAGCCGAGGGAGTGGCTCGGGCGGGGGCCGCGTACGGGGAGACCCCGGTGCTCCCGCGCAGGCCGGGCCCGAGGTAGGCCTCCCAGCTGAGGGCGGCGCTGCGCCGGTTCCACACGGGCGTGTCGGTGAACGTCAGGGCGCTGGCGGTCTCCAGCCGGTCGTCCAGCGCGGGGCTGCACAGGTGCTGGAAGCAGGGTGCGGGCCCGCCGCGGTCGCGGACGAGCAGCGTCAGCGCGGCGGCCAGACCCGCTCCGGCGCTGTCGCCCCAGAGGGCGATCCGGTCGGGACGGACGCCGAGCCGGCCGGCGTTCCCGGCCAGCCAGCGCAGGCCGGCGTAGCAGTCGTCCAGCGGCGCGGGGAACGGGTGCTCGGGGGCGAGGCGGTAGTCGACGGAGACCACCAGGGCCTCGAGCTCACGGCACAGCAGCAGGTTCCAGTCGTGGTCGACGTCCGGGGATCCGAGGACGAAGCCACCGCCGTGGATGCTGTAGACGGCGGGCAGCGGCCCGGCTTCCGGCTCCTGCGGCCGGTAGGTCCGCAGCCTCACCGCGGGCGCGCCGTCCGCTGCGGGGGCGAGCACCTCGCCGACCTCCACCCCTTTCGTGTCCGTCGCCGCGACCGCCACCGCCAACTGCTCGGCCTGGGCGGCACGGGCGCGGCCGATGTCGGTGATGTCGACCTCGGGCATCATCGGCAGCGCCGCGGCCAGCTCGGGATCGAAACGGTGGCGCGAGAGCATGTCCCTCCTCCGGTCGTCCTCGGCAACGCCTCGGCGCATGCGCGGTCGACGGCTCCGCGACTCCGCTGCTCCGCGACTCTGCGACTCGACGGCTTGGCGACTCCGTGGGTTCGTGCTGAGACCGTGTCACGCACGTTCGCCCAGGTCATCAGACGTGTGTCGGGACAACGGACGCTCCGGACCGACAGCCGTCCGTTTCTCGGGCGTCCTGCGGGTCGCCGGCGGCCTTCGGCGGCCCCACATACCCCTTCCCGCCTGCGCGTATGTGCTCAGCGCAGGTCAACTGGCCGCTCTTGACGCCCTCTCGGCGGGCTCCCTACGTTCTCCCCGCCGGACTGCCGGGCCGCCGTGCCTTCCAGGCCCCCCGACGCGCGGACCCCGGACCCGCCCGGCGTACGGACACGAGGCGCCGCCCGGCGTACGGACTCCGGGCAGCGCCACGCGCATGGACATCCGGCACCAAGAGAGGGACCATCTTGACCGTTCCAGCGAACCCCGCCCCAAGCTCCGTCCCACCACGGACGCGCCTCCCGCACCGTCCCCGGCTGGTGCCCCTGCTGCTCGCGGGCGGAGTGTGCCTGGGCGCCCTGACCGCGACGGCGCCCGCCCACGCGACGCGGGCCGACGCCGGGATCGTGGACTCCACCCGGCACGGCGGAAGGAGCGTGGCGCTCACCTTCGACGACGGCCCCGATCCGGACGACACGCCCCGCCTTCTCCAGGTGCTGCGCCGGCACCACGTCAAGGCGGTGTTCTGCCTCTGGGGCGACCACGTCCGGGAGCATCCGGACCTCGTGCGCGCGATCGTCGCCGACGGCCACACCCTGTGCAACCACTCCATGCACCACGACGACCTGGCCGGCCGGTCGCCGGAGGAGATCCGCGCGGACCTCGAGCGCACCAACGCCGAGATCCGCCGTGCGGTCCCCGGCGTACGCATCCCCTACTTCCGCGCACCCTACGGAAGTTGGGGCAAGAGCCCGGAGGTGGCGGCCGCGCTCGGCATGCAGCCGCTGGGATGGCGGCTGGCGGTCGGCGACTGGGAACCGCCGGGCACCGACGAGTTGGTCCGCCGGATACAGGAGGGCGTCACGCCGGGGGCGGTCGTGCTGCTGCACGACGGAGGCGGTGACCGCAGCCAGAGCGTGGCAGCCGTCGACCGGATCATCCCCGCGCTCAGGGCCGACGGCTGGCGTTTCGACAAGCCCGCCCGCCGCGGCTGACCCGCTCCGACGACGCTCCTGGAGGCACCGAATGACAGCGCAACCGACGTGGTCCCCCGCCCGGGGCCGCGCACGAAGAGCCGGCCGTCACCTGGCGGGCCTGCTCGCCGGCGCCCCGCTCCTGGCCATGGCCCCTGCCACCTCCGCCGTGGCGGGCGCATCAGCCACCTCCGCCCCGTCCGGCGCGCCTGCGGCACCGGACGGGCATGCCCCAGACGGGGCCTGGACGGGCACCTGGTCGACGACACCCACAGCGGTGCCGGCCTCGGACACCACCGTGTTCGAGAACCGGACGATCCGGCAGACCGTCCGCACGAGCATCGGCGGCGACCGGGTCCGCATCCGGTTGTCCAACGAGTTCGGCGACGGGCCGCTGGTGATCGGCGAGGCACGGGTCGCCCTCCGGGCCGGCGACGGACCGGCCTCCCGGATCGACCCGCGCACCGACCGTCCGGTCACCTTCGGCGGCCGGACGTCCGTGACGATCCCCGCCGGCGCGCCGGCGGTCAGCGACCCCGTCCCGCTGCGTGTGCCCGCGGGATCCGATCTCGTGGTGAGCATCCACCTGCCGGAGCGGACCCCGGGTTCGACCGTCCACGCGTTCGCCTTCCAGCACAACTACGTGGCCTCCGGCAACGTCACCGGGCGGACCGACATCGACGCCACCGCCACTGTCGACCGCTGGTACTTCCTGACCGGTGCGAGTGTGAGCGGCGGCCGGCCGGGTCGCTCCTCGGCCGTCGTCGCGTTCGGCGACTCCATCACCGACGGCTCCGACACCGACGTGAACGCCAACCACCGCTGGCCCGACTTCCTGGCCCGGCGCTTGGCGGCGGCCCCCGGCCCGTACACCGTCGGCGTGCTCAACCAGGGCATCAGCGGCAACCGTCTCCTGCACGACCCGAACCCGCCCGCAGGGTCCGACGCGGAGAACTTCGCGGCGTACTTCGGGCAGAGCGCGCTGCGGCGCTTCGACCGCGACGTCGCCGCGCAGCCCGGGGCCAGGCACGTCATCGTGCTCCTCGGCGTGAACGACCTCGGCCACCCCGGCACGGTCGCGCCCGCGTCGGAGAAGGTCTCCGCCGCGGACATCATCGACGGGCACCGCCAGATCATTTCCCGTGCGCACGAACGCGGCCTGAAGGTCCACGGAGGCACGATCCTTCCGTTCAAGAACGACACCTTCGGCTTCTACAGCCCCGAGAACGAGGCCGCCCGCCGGGCCGTCAACCACTGGATCCGCACCAGCGGTGAGTACGACGGGGTCGTCGACTTCGACCGGGCGCTGCGCGACCCGGCCGATCCGCAGCGCCTCCTCCCCCGTTACGACAGCGGCGACCATCTGCACCCGGGCGACGCCGGGGCCGAGGCGATGGCCGCGGCGGTACCGCTCCACCTCCTGCGCTGACCAGGGGACGGGCTCGGGCGCCCTCGCCCGGGCCCGGTGCCTTCGCGCCCCCGGGGAACCGCCCGGCCTCAGGACTGCGTGGTGTCCTGCGTACCCGGGACGGGAAGACACCTGGCGGCTGGAAGGAGTTTCGGATGGGCGACGGCACGGCACTCGCGGAGCGGATCGCCGAGCGGCGGGACGGCTCCGGCGATCCGATGGCCATGGTGGGCGAGTTGCGGCGCGCCCTGGTTCTCGTCCCTGTCGACGCGGGCGGCCTGTGGACGGCGGGGCTCGGCGGGGTGCGCTGGATCTGCGCCTTCACCAGTGAGGAGTCGCTCGCCCGGTTCGCGCGCGCCCGTGACGCGGGGGACGGCCAGGAGACGGGCCGGTCCTGGGAGTTCGCCGAGATGCGCGGGGCACGGCTGCTCGACGAGATCGTTCCGGCCATGGGCGTGCCGGCCGGGGTGGCCGTCGACGTCGCCGACCCGGACGGGGCGATGCTCTTCCCGCCGGCGGTGGGCATCGTGCCCGACGCCGTCGCGGTCGACGCGCCGGCCGCGGAAGGGGCCGCCTGATGGGCGGCGGGGCGGAGGACCTGCGGGTCGGTCCGGAGAGCGTCCGGCAGATCACCGAGGGCCTGCGGTCGGCGATCGCCGAGCTGCGGGAGGTCGGCACCGGGACCGGGGCCGTCCTCGGAAAGGGTTTCTCGGACCTGGCGATGACCGGCATGGAGGCCGGGCACCACGGTCTGTCGGTGGACTTCGAGGACTACTGCGAGCGCTGGGAATGGGGCGTGCGGGCGTTGATCCAGGACGCCAACACCATCGCCGCGACGCTCGGACTCGCCGCCGGGATGGTCTGGGAGGAGGACCAGTACCTCCAGGGCACCTTCAAGATCGCGGTGAACGCCGCCGTCGGCAATCCGCACGCCTCAGAGGAGGACATCGTCAAGCAGAACTGGGGCGATGTGCTCACACCCGACTACCTGAACCCCGACTGGAGCCAGGAATCCTTCCAGCGTGCGGGCGAGGACGCCGCGCAGACCTGGAAGGACACCGGGCGGGCGGTGTTGACGGAGGGCAACGGCGGGCGCCAGTCGCAGATCCTGAACGAGATGCTGGGAGTGGACCAGGAGGCGTTCGACCGGGCGGTGGACGACACGTTCGGTCCGTCGCCCGAGGAGCGGGCCGCGCAGCAACAGCCGGGTACCGGGGGGAACTGAGCCGTGGGCATCGGGGATTTCGTCAGCGACATCACTCCGGACGTCGTCGAGGACGCGGTCGAGGACGGTACCGAGTGGCTCGGCGACCGCGTCGAGGACGCCGGTGACTGGACCGCCGACCGGCTCGAGGACGTGGGCTGGGAGTCGGGCGCGGACTGGGTGCGCGAGCAGTCCCGTTCGCTGGCCAACCGGATGGGCGCAGAGGTCGACGAGATGGACCTCGGGCAGACCGAGGACAAGACCAAGCTCATCTACGGCAGCCCCGACAAACTGCGCACGACCGCCTCGCACCTGCGGGATCTCCAGAAGTCGTTCGACCTGGTGGGCGAGGGGCTGAAGGGCCTGGACTCCTCCGCGATCAAGGGTGAGGCGGCGGACGCGTTCCGCGAGACGGTGTCCATCGAGCCGCCGAAGTGGTTCAAGGGAGCGGACGCCTTCGGCAAGGCGGCCGACGCGCTGGCGAGTTTCGCCCTGACGGTCGAGTGGGCGCAGCGGCAGGCGCAGACCGCCATCGACAAGTGGAAGGCCGGCACCAAGGCGTCGTCGGACGCGCTGGACGCGCACAACAAGAAGGTCGACGCGTACAACAGCGCGGCCGACCGCTACAACGCCCAGCCCGAGGACCAGCGGGACCCTTCCTCCCTGCCGCCGAAACCGGGTGCGTTCAGCGATCCGGGCAAGGCGCAGATGGAGGAGGCCCAGGAGATCCTGGCCGAGGCCCGCAAACAGCGGAACGCCGCGGCGGACACCGCGCGCACCGCCGTGCAGGCGGCCAGGGACGCGGCACCCCCCAAGCCGTCGTACTCCGAACAGGCCATGGACGGCCTGGAGGAACTGCAGGTGATGCAGAACCACTTCGGCGCGGGCATCGTCAAGGGGACGGCCGGCCTGGTCACCTTCGTACGCGGTATCAACCCCACCGACCCGTACAACATCACGCACCCGGCCGAGTACCTCACCAACCTGAACAACCTGGCCTCCGGGCTGGTGCTGGTGGCCAACGACCCGTGGGGCGCGGGCAAGCAGATGCTCGACAACTTCATGAAGGATCCGGCGGAGGGCTTCGGCCGGCTCGTCCCCGACCTGCTGCTCACCGCGGCCACCGGTGGCGCCGGGGCCGGCGTCAAGGGGGTACGGGTCGCCGCGGAGGCGGCGGACCTGGCCAGTGACGCCAACCGTGCCCGCAGGCTGATCGACGACGTACCGAACGGGACCCATAACCGGCCCGACGGACAGCGTCTGATCGACGAGACCGACCCCGTCGACCTCGCCTCCGGCCGGATGTTCCTGCCGCAGACCGACGCCGTCGTCCCCGGCACGCTGCCGCTCGCCTTCACCCGCCGCGTCGAGTCCGGTTACACCGTCGGGCGCTTCTTCGGGCCGTCCTGGTCCTCCACCGTCGACGAACGCCTGGAGATCGACGCCAAGGGCGTCGTCCACGTCACCGACGACGGTCTCCTGCTCACCTACCCCCACCCGGTGCCCGGGGTCCCCACGCTTCCCGAGTCCGGTACCGGGTGCCGTCCGCTCACCCGCGAGGAGAGCGGCGACTACACCGTCACCGACCCGGAGAGCGGCCTGACCCGCCACTTCACCGCACCGTCCGGAGCCGAACCGGGTGACGACGGGGACGCCTGGCTCGAGCGGATCAGCGACCGCAACGGCCACAGCGTCACCGTCGACCGCGACGAGACCGGCACGCCGCTGGCGCTCGTCCACTCCGCGGGCAGCCGGCTCTCGGTGGCCACGGCGGACGGCCGGGTGACCGGCCTGTCCCTGGCGCTGCCCGACGGCACGGAGCAGCCGGTCGCCGGCTACGGCTACACGGACGGCAACCTCACCGCCGTCACCAGACCCTCGGGTGCCACGCTCACGTTCGAGTACGACGAGCGCCGGCGGGTGATCGCCTGGATCGACTCCAACGGCAGCCGGTACGACTACGCCTACGACGACCAGGACCGCGTGATCGGCGAGGGCGGTCAGGCCGGCCACGTACAGCTCACCCTGTCCTACGGCCTTCCCGACCCGGCCACCGGACACCGGGTGACCGAGCTGACCACCGCCGACGGCCGCACCACCCGCCACCTGATCGACAGCGCCTGCCGGGTCGTGGCCACCACCGATCCGCTCGGTCACACCACCCGCTACACCCATGACGCGCGCGGGAACCGGCTGACCCGCACCGACGCCCTCGGCCGGACGACGTCCTACACGTACGACGAGGCGGGCAGGCTCCTCGCCGTCGTGCGCCCCGACGGCACCAGGATCAGCACCGTCCGCGACGAACGGGGCCTGCCGGTCGAGTTCACCGAGGCCGACGGGACGAGCTGGCACCAGGAGTTCGACGACCGGGGCAACCGCGTCCGCGTCACGGACCCCTCCGGCCGCACCACCAGCTACGCGTACGACTCCCGAGGGCATCTCGTGTCCTCCACCGACGCGCTCGGCGCCGTCACCACCTTCCGCTGCGACGCGGTCGGCATGCCGCTGGAGGTCACCGACCCGCTCGGCGGCACCACACGGTGCGAACGCGACGCCTTCGGCCGGCTCGTCCGCATCACCGACCCCCTCGGCGCGGTCACCACCCTCGAGTGGACCGCCGACGGCGAACTGGCCCGGCGCACCCGCCCGGACGGCAGCAGCGAGTCATGGACGTACGACGGGGAGGGGAACTGCACCGGCCACACCGACGCGACCGGGCGGACCACCCGCTTCGAGTACACCCACTTCGACCTGCCGGCCGCCCGCACCGGCCCCGACGGCGTGCGCCACGAATTCGAGCACGACGCCTCGCTGCGGCTCGCCAAGGTCACCGACCCGCAAGGACTGACCTGGTCCTACAGCTACGACGCGGCCGGCCGGATGGTCTCGGAGACCGACTTCGACGGGCGGACGGTCAGCTACGCGATCGACGCCGTCGGCCAGGTCGCGGCCCGTACGAACCCGCTCGGCCAGACGGTCTCCTACGAGCGCGACCAGCTCGACCGGGTCGTCAGGAAGGACGCGGCGGGCGCCGTCACCACCTACGCCTACGACCCCGCCGGGCGGATGGTCCGGGCCACCGGCCCGGACAGCGAGCTGATCCAGCAGTACGACCGCCGGGGCGACCTGAAGGCCGAGCTGGTCGACGGCCGCCCCATCACCTACACCTACGATGCCGTGGGCCGCCGGGTCCGCCGCATCACGCCCACCGGCCGTGTCACCACGTACGGCTACGACGCCGCCGGCCGGCCCACGCACCTCACCAGCGGCACGCACCGCGTCTCCTTCACCCACGACGCGGCGGGACGCGAGCTGCGGCGCGTCTTCGGCGACTCCCTCACCCTGGCGTCGATCTGGGACGAGACCGGCCGTCTGGCCGGCCAGCACCTCACCACCGGCGCCCGCACCATCAACCGCCGGGCCTACACCTACCGCGCCGACGGGCACCTCACCGCACTCGACGACACCCTCCGGGGCTCCTTCCGCTTCGACCTCGACCCGGCCGGCCGGGTCACGGCGGTGACGGCCGCCGGCTGGTCGGAGACGTATGCCTACGACGCGGCCGGGAACCAGACCTCCGCCACCTGGCCCGCCGGCCACCCGGGCCAGGAGGCGATCGGTTCACGCGACTACACCGGCACCACCATCACCCGTGCCGGGTCGGTGCGTTACGAACACGACGGCGCCGGCCGCATCACCCTGCGCAGGAAGACGCGGCTGTCCCGCAAGCCCGACACCTGGCACTACTCCTGGGACGCGGAGGACCGCCTCACGGCCGTCACCACGCCCGACGGGACGCGCTGGCGCTACCGCTACGACCCGCTGGGCCGCCGCACCGCGAAGCAGCGCCTGGCCGACGACGGCGAGAGCGTGGTCGAGGAGGTGCTGTTCACCTGGGACGGCACGTCGCTGTGCGAACAGACCACCACCGCCCCCGAGCTGCCGCGCCCCGTCGTCCTGACCTGGGAGCACCACGGAGCCCGGCCGCTCGCCCAGACCGAGCGCGTGCTCGGCGCGGCCGCGCCCCAACAGGCCGTCGACGAACGCTTCTTCGCCATCGTCACGGACATCGTCGGCACGCCCACCGAACTCGTCGACGAATCGGGCGACGTGGCCTGGCACACCCGCGCCACGCTCTGGGGCACCACGACCTGGACCAGGTCCGCCACCGCCTACACCCCGCTGCGCTTCCCCGGCCAGTACTACGACCCGGAGACCGGCCTCCACCAGAACTACTTCCGGCAGTACGACCCGGAGACGGCCCGCTACCTCACACCCGACCCGCTCGGCCTGTCCCCGGCACCCAATCCGGCCGCCTACGTCCACAACCCGTTCACCTGGTCCGATCCGATGGGCCTTTCGCCCTACCGGGGTCTGGGGCTCAGCGACGAGGCGATGAACGCCATCAACAAGCTCGAGAACATCAAGGCCGACCCGATCGGCCGTATCAACTCGGAGCCGAACCACAACCATTACTCGGCGGCCCGACGGGAGGCGGCGGGCGAGGTGGTGGCACGCAGACCGGACGGGACGCCCTACGACCACGTCAAGGACCTGACGCAAGCACAACAAGGGCTGGAGAACGTCCGTCGGATACTGTGGAAGGAGATGGAACGGCTGCCTGACGGTATGACCGAACGGGGCCTGGAAGTCCTCCTCAAGAAGCACGACGAGACCGTCTACCACCTGGACCGTGTGAAGGGGTTCCTCCACCAGATCCAACGGTGACCGAGCCGCCCCCGGGAGCGCCAGGCCATGAGCACACCACCGGACGACACCGGGCACGAGACCGAACTGCGCGACCGGTGGACCCGGCCGGAGAACGCCGATGTCCTCGCCGCTCTCAGGGAAGCGCTGCTGGGCGGCGGCGACTGGCGCGGCCTGCTGCGTGAGTGGTCGCAGCCGTGGGGCACCGACAACGACCTCGGGGGCATCCCGCTCGCGGGTACCGACCTCACGGGCAAGGACCTGAAGGGCGTCTACCTCGCCTACGCGGACCTGCGGGAGTGCTCGCTGAGCGGCTGCGACCTCTCCGACGCGTCACTGACCGGCGCGGACCTGTCCGGCGCGGACCTCACGGGCGCGACGCTGACCGGGGTGAACGCCGGCCTCTGCGACCTCACGGGTGCGGACCTCGGTGGTGTCCGCGCCGACGACGCCGTGCTGTCGCGCGCCCGTCTGGTCCGCACCACCCTGCGCGGCGCGTCGCTGCGCAGGGCCAAGTTCCTGGCGGCCGATCTCACGGACGCGGACCTCACGGACGCGGACCTGTCCTCCGCCGTACTCATCGGAGCGAGGACCGACGGGGCGGTCATGACCGGCGCCCGGACGGACGGTGCGCGCCGCGGATCCCTGCGGCCCTGAGTCCCGCCCGCGGGACGGCCACCGACGGGCCCTGGGCCGGCGTGCCCCGCGTGTCCGCCGTGATCAGTCGTGCGGGGAGTCGTGCCGACCGGTGCCGCAGTGGCAGTCCGGGCCCGGGGACCCGTCCAGCAGACCGCTCTGGGCGGTCAGATACGCGAGCTGCGCCCGGCTCTTGCTGCCCAGCGCGTCCGAGACCTTCTTCAGGTGGGTCGCCACGGTGCGGACGCTCATTCCGAGCCGGGCCGCGATGGCGGCGTCGGTGTAGCCGTCGACCATCATCCGCAGCACCCGCCGGCGCGTCTCGTCGGTGAGGATCTTGGGGCGCTGCTGGTCGGGCTCGTAGACGACCGGTTCCGCACGGTCCCAGGCGTGCTCGAAGACGGAGACGAGGAAGTGCACGATGCCCGGGTCGGTGACTCTCAGGGCGTGGTTGTGATGCTCCTTCTCCTTGTCGGGGATGAAGGCGACCGAGCGGTCCCAGATGAGCAGCCGGTCGAAGACCTCGTCGACGGTGCGCACTTCGGCCCCGGCGCCGGTGGCGGCCTTGATGTAGTCGAGCGTCGGGCCGTGCGTCCGTACCGTGTGCTGGTACAGCGTCCGCTGCCTGACGCCGCGCTTCTTCGCCTCCAGCGTGTACGACAAGGACTTGGCGAGGACTTCTTCCGGACGGCCCCCACCGGGATGCGCGGTGAGCGTCTCGCGCGTGGCGGACTGCGCCTCCGCCTCCACCGCCGCGGCGATCATCGCCGCTCCGGTGAGCCGCTGAACGGCGTGGCTCCCCTCCCGCAGGCCCCGGTAGAGGCTCTCCACCTGGGACATGGACGCGCGGAGTGTGGCCACCGTCCGCTGCTGTTCGTTGACGCGCCGCTCCAAGGGGCGCACCAGCGTCGCTTCGGCGACCGCCGGCGGTACGGGCACCATGGCTTCGGGATCGTCCACCGCGGGCACCAGCAGTCCGAGGTCCGGCAGGCACGCGGGGGCCTTTGCCCGTGCGATCCTGCCCGCCACGAGGGCGGTCCGGTAGACCGCCATCCCCTCAGCGCAGATCTCTACATGTGCGCCGTCTTCGCTTATATCCGTTTTGCTGCACATCTGCCGCCCCCTTCGACTTTCTGCACTGCATGATCATGACCCCTGTCACTCCTTCCGGCAATGTCCTTCTCAGGGCAGTCTCTTCATGTGGACAGCGGCACGCGAACGGCTGACCACTGACCGTCCAGGGGGGACACGAAATGAAGTACGTCACGCGTTCAGGCAAGTATTTCGCAGCGTGCATGATCGCCGCCGCCGCGTTGATCGCCTTTTCCGTCGTTCCGGGTGACGCCGACCGGGCCGCGGTCGCCGGAACCGGAACGTCGGGCCCGCAGGACCCGGGCTGGGTCTGACCCACCAGGCACGCCTGCCCCACCAGGCACGCCTTCACCGGGCACCTTCAGCACACCTTCACCACCCGGACCGCCGTGCGGCGG
>NZ_JBSGZJ010000097.1:0-18750 GCF_053610925.1 Streptomyces sp. NPDC054847
GGGTGGCCCGCTTCACTGTTGTGCGTCTGCCGTCAACTGCGGCCGGTGCCCAGGGCCTTGCGGTTGCTGCTGGGGAGCGCCGGACGCGCGGGCGGCGGCGTCGGGCCCGAGGAAGGCACCTGCTCGATCCGCATGGCGAGGGCGGGGCAGCGGCGCACGGCCCGCTGAGCGCGGCCCCGCATGTGCATGGGGACCATCGCGTCGGCCACCGACGGGTATCCGTCGGGGTTGAGCCGGATCAGCTCCGGGATGATGTCGGCGCACAGTCCGTGGCCCTGACAGAGCGTCCAGTCGACGAAGATCTTCTCACCGCTGGGGATCGACTCCTCGGCCTCCTCGTAGCCCGGCAGGGGCAGGGGCAGCACACCCGTGGTGTCGCGCCCGCAGCCGCCGTGCAGGACGTGCGCCGCCAGGTCGTCCGTGAAGGCGGACAGCGTCGAGGCGAAGAACCGTGCCGAACCGTCGGGGTGCTTGCAGGCGCCGCGGCCCTTGACGGCCTGCGTGACCTCCCGCAGCGCCTCCAGCGCCGCCGGGCCGCCGCCGTTCATCACATCGGCCAGACCGCCGGCAGCCGCGGGCAGCCCGAGCTTGCAGGGGCCGCACTGGCCGGCGGTCTCCGCGGCCAGCCAGTTGGCCACCCGCAGGGCCTCGCCCAGCGGGCAGGTCTCCGGACCGATCGGCAGGATCGCGCCCGCTCCGAGGGCGCCGCCCACGGACGCCAGCGACTCCTTGGACACGACGGCCTCGTGGACAGCGGCAGCGTCGATCCAGTTCCCGTGGTAGCCGCCCGTCAGCACGCCCTGAGGCTGCGGCGGGGCGCCCGCCAGCTGGAGCACGTACCGCAGAGGCACACCTGTCGGCACCTCGACGACCATCGGCCGGGCCACCGCGCCGGAGATCGTGAGCATGACCGTGCCCGGTTCGGAGTCGAGGCCGGTGTGGCTGTAGCGGCGGGCGCCGATCCGCGCGGCGACGGCGAGCTGCGCGAACGTCTCCGCGTTGGACAGCAGCGTCGGAGCGCCGCCGACGCCCGTCTCCGCGGCGCGCACGCGCCGGCCCGGCGGCAGCGCGGGGCCGCCGTTGACGGCCCGGATGACGGAGGACGCCTCACCGGAGACCATGCGCTCCGGGGTACGCACCACGCGGGCGCGCAGGGCCTGGCCGCGACGGTCGGAGAGGCCGCGTTCGGCGAGCGCGGCCCGCATGGAGATCTCGGTCGAGTTGCGGGTGACGGCGACGACGAGGGTCCGGGCACCGAGCGCCTCCGCGGCGAGCAGCGCGCCGTCGAGGATGAGATGCGGCGCGCGGTTGAGCAGCACCGTGTCCTTGCGGCAGGCGGGCTCGCCCTCGCTGCCGTTGACGACGACCACCGGCCGTATGCCGCGCCGGATGGCGGACTTGGCGACGGCCCGCAGCTTCTTGCCGAAGGGGAAGCCCGCGCCGCCGCGACCGGTGAGGGATATGTCCTCCGCCAGCTGCGCAAGGCGCTCGCCGCTCACGGGCTCGAGCGGCCCGTGCACCTTCAGATGCATGGGCAGGTCGAGGCGGTCGACGAGGTCGAAACCCTGCGTCAGCTGGGGAAGGCCGACGACGCGGACCTCCGGGACGTCGGGGAGGGGCGCGTTCACGGTCGTTCTCCTGCTGGTGCGTGCCAGGGCTCTCCGGCCGGGGGCGGGAAGAGGGGGCCGGGCAGTGGCGCCGTCTCGTCGTACGCAGGGACGTTTCCGTTGTCGTACGCGGACCGGTCGCCGTACGGGGCTGCGGGTGCGGGATCGGTCAGGGGTGTGTCGTAGGAGGCCGGCGGCGGGTAGCCGCCGGTGGTGTCGTACGCGGCGGACGGCGCGTAGCCGCCCGCGGCGTTCTCGGCGGAGAAGCCGCCGGTGTCGTACGAGGGGACGCTGCCCGTGTCGTACGAGGTGGGCGCTTCGAAGGGGGCGGAAGCGACGTACGGCGTCGGCGGCGTGTCGTACGAGGGCGCGGCGTCGAAGAGCGGCGGGGGAGGGGTGTCGTAGAGGGGCTGGGCCGGGTCGGGCCGCACCGACTGCGCCGGGGGAGGCGGCGAGGGCGTCGGCCAGCTGCCCGTCCGCGGGCCCGTCTCCGACACCACGGGTATCTCCTCCGTCATCGGTACCCGCTCGGCGAGCGGGGCCGACGGCTCGCCCGCGAGCGAGACCGCGCGGTAGGCGGCGGACATGCCGGTGCGGCGGCCGCCGGTGGCCGCGCCGCTGTCCGGCACGAACGCCGGCTCCTCCTCGTAAGGGCGTGGGGCCTCGTACAGCTGCGGCGACGGGGCGGCGAGCCTCGGAGGCTGGGCGCGCGCCTGGCCGAGGGGCGACTGGAAGTCCTGTTCGTACGGGCGCTGCGACGGCACGCCGTTCATTGCGCCGGTCATGCGGTCCACGCGGTCCATGCGGTCCATGCCTGCGGGTACGGTCGGGCGGCCCGTCCCGTTCATCCCGCTCACGCCCGGAAGCGGCGCCGTGGTGAGATCACGCTGGGCCTGCTCGTCCGCGGCGGCCGGCCCACCGGCTCCGGCGGCACCGGTCAGAGACATGATCTTGGCGGCGATCCGGCGCTGGACCGGACGCGGCATCATGCGTACGGAGACCGCCGCGGCGACTCCCAGGAGGGCCAGGCAGTACATGGTCACGACCCACGTCGCGGCCGGCCGGCCGGCGTAGAGGCCGTGGACCAGGGCGAAGCACCAGGCCGGGTACGCCAGCATGTGCAGCGGCCGCCAGCGGCCGGCGACCTTGATGTTGCCGGCCAGCGCACTGCGGAGGGCGCCGGTCGTACCGGCCACCACCATCAGGAACCCGGCCAGCGAGCCGAAGCCGATGAGCGCGTCCGTGCCGGTGACGCCCAGACCGAACGGGATCATCGCGCCGAGCAGCGACACGTGTCCCAGCGACACCTTCACCGTGGCGTGCAGCAGCAGGAACCCGAGCGAGGCGATGGCGGTCGCCCGGTGGATGCCCTGCGCGAGCAGCCGGTGGCGGGGCGAGAGCAGCAGGCGGTCGGTGGCGATGAGGCCCCAGGCGACGGAGGCGGTCAAGGACACCAGGGAGAGGACCCCGGTGGTGAAGTCGAGCGCGGCGCGGAAACTGTCGCTTCCTCCGACGGCGAGCAGGGGTAGGAGCACCAACGCGGCCGCGGAGATGCCGCCTTGCACCTGGCGGCTGAGTCCGCGGCCCGGACCGGGCGACAAACGCATCTTGAGACGAGGGTTCATGGGGCGACTCCGAATGGTGCGGGAAAGCTGTCCCGTTGACGCACTCTAGGTCGACCCATACCAACCAGTACGAGGTTTCAAGGTTTATCGAGGTGAAGTGAGCACAACTGACTCGGGGGTTGCCCTGGATAGGGTCGATACGCGGAGTAACCCGGACGCCTTGATCGTCGGAGTCGGCCGGAACCCGCCGTTCACTGCTCCCGGGGGCCCGGAACGGACACTCATGCGGGCGGTTCCCCTGCTGCGGTACCCTGACGCCATGCGTGCCGTACGCCTTCTGCTTAGCGAGCCGCGCTGATCAGTCCCGACGGATGAGAAATCCGGTCGGAATCGGCGCGGCGTCCCCTCCTGTGCGAGGGGATTTTTCATTTCCCCTGGTACGTGAATCGGCTGGCAGTCGGCAGAGACGATCGATGGAGCTTCAAGGATCATGAGCGAGATGAACTCGGCTGCGGAGACAGCAGCCCCGCATCGTTATACGGCTGCCATGGCGGCCGACATCGAGGCACGCTGGCAGGACTTCTGGGACGCGGAGGGCACCTATCAGGCGCCCAACCCGAGCGGGGACCTGGCGGGCGACCCCGCACAGGTGGCCAGGCCCAAGAAGTTCGTCATGGACATGTTCCCGTACCCGTCGGGTGCCGGGCTGCACGTCGGCCACCCCCTGGGGTACATCGCCACCGACGTCTTCGCCCGCCACCAGCGCATGACCGGGCACAACGTCCTGCACACGCTGGGCTTCGACGCCTTCGGCCTGCCGGCGGAGCAGTACGCCGTGCAGACCGGCACGCACCCGCGCGTGTCGACCGAGGCGAACATGGAGAACATGAAGGCGCAGCTGCGCCGGCTGGGCCTGGGTCACGACAACCGCCGATCCTTCGCGACGATCGACCCGGACTACTACAAGTGGACCCAGTGGATCTTCGTCCAGATCTTCAACTCCTGGTACGACGAGAAGGCCGACAAGGCCCGCCCGATCGACGAGCTGGTGGCCCAGTTCGAGAGCGGCGCCCGTGAGGTGCCCGGAGGCCGGGCATGGAGCGAGCTGAGCTCCCTGGAGCGCGCCGACGTCCTGGGCGGCTACCGCCTGGCCTACGCCTCCGACGCGCCGGTCAATTGGTGCCCCGGCCTGGGCACCGTGCTGGCCAACGAGGAGGTCACCGCTGACGGCCGCTCCGAGCGCGGGAACTTCCCCGTCTTCAAGGCCAAGCTGCGCCAGTGGAACATGCGCATCACCGCCTACGCCGACCGGCTGCTGAACGACCTGGACGCGCTGGACTGGCCCGAGGCCATCAAGCTGCAGCAGCGCAACTGGATCGGCCGCTCCGAGGGCGCCCGCGTCGACTTCGCCGTCGACGGCCACGACGGCGCGCGGATCACCGTCTTCACCACCCGCCCCGACACCCTGTTCGGCGCCACCTACATGGTCCTGGCCCCCGAGCACGGCCTGATCGACTCCATCGTCCCGGCCGAGTGGCCGGAGGGCGTCAAGGAAGAGTGGACCGGCGGCGCCGCGACCCCTGCCGAGGCCGTCGCCGCCTACCGCAAGCAGGCCCAGACCAAGAGCGACGTCGAGCGCCAGACCGAGCACAAGGACAAGACCGGTGTGTTCACCGGCTCGTACGCCGTGAACCCGGTCACCGGAGAGCGGATCCCCGTCTTCGTCGCCGACTACGTCCTGATGGGCTACGGAACCGGCGCCATCATGGCCGTCCCCGGACAGGACGAGCGCGACTGGGAGTTCGCTGAGGCCTTCGGGCTGCCCATCGTCCGCACGGTGCAGCCGCCGGAGGGCTGGGAGGGCGAGGCGTTCACCGGAGCGGGCCCCGCCATCAACTCCGCCAACGACGAGATCTCCCTGAACGGCCTGGACGTCGCGGAGGCCAAGGCGAAGATCACGGCCTGGCTGACCGACAAGGGCATCGGCGAGGGCACGGTCAACTTCCGGCTGCGTGACTGGCTGTTCAGCCGGCAGCGCTACTGGGGCGAGCCCTTCCCGATCGTCTACGACGAGGACGGCGTCGCGCACGCGCTGCCCGAGTCGATGCTGCCCCTGGAACTGCCGGAGGTCGACGACTACTCGCCGCGCACCTTCGACCCCGACGACGCGGACACCCAGCCCGAGACGCCGCTGTCCCGCAACGAGGACTGGGTCGACGTCGAGCTGGACCTGGGCGACGGACCCAAGCGCTACCGCCGCGAGACCAACACCATGCCCAACTGGGCGGGTTCGTGCTGGTACGAGCTGCGCTACCTGGACCCGCACAACAGTGAGCAGCTGGTCGCGCCCGACATCGAGCAGTACTGGATGGGGCCCCGCGAGGGACAGCCGCACGGCGGTGTCGACCTGTACGTCGGCGGCGCGGAGCACGCCGTGCTGCACCTGCTGTATGCGCGCTTCTGGTCCAAGGTGCTCTTCGACCTGGGGCACGTCTCCTCGGTCGAGCCGTTCCACAAGCTGTACAACCAGGGCATGATCCAGGCGTACGTCTACCGTGACGAGCGCGGCTTCCCGGTGACGGCCACCGAGGTCGAGGAGCGCGACGGGAAGTTCTTCCACGAGGGCCGGCCGGTCAAGCGCGAGCTGGGCAAGATGGGCAAGTCCCTGAAGAACGCCGTCACTCCGGACGAGATCTGCGCCGAGTACGGTGCCGACACGCTGCGCCTGTACGAGATGGCGATGGGCCCCCTGGACGTCTCCCGGCCGTGGGACACCCGCGCCGTCGTCGGACAGTACCGGCTGCTGCAGCGGCTGTGGCGCAACGTCGTCGACGAGGCGACCGGCGAGGTCACCGTCGTCGAGGGCGAGCCGGACGAGGCGACGCTGCGCGCCCTGCACAAGGCCGTCGACGGAGTCTCCCAGGACATGTCGGCGATGCGTTTCAACACCGCCATCGCCAAGATCACCGAGCTGAACAACCACCTGACGAAGACGGGCGGCCCGGTGTCGCGCTCGGTGGCGGAGCGCCTGGTGCTGCTGATCGCGCCGCTGGCACCGCACATCGCGGAGGAGCTGTGGCGCAGGCTGGGCCACACCGACTCGGTCGTCCACCAGGACTTCCCGGTCGCCGACCCGGCGTACGTCGTGGACGAGACGGTGACCTGCGTCGTGCAGATCAAGGGCAAGGTCAAGGCCCGCCTGGAGGTCTCCCCGTCCATCACGGACGAGGAGCTGGAGGCACTGGCCCTGGGCGACGCGGCGGTCGTCGGCGCCCTGGGCGGCGCAGGAATCCGCAAGGTGATCGTGCGGGCGCCGAAGCTGGTCAACATCGTGCCCGCGTGACGAGGGCGGGTTCGTGCCCGCGTAACAGGGGCGGATCGCCCCTGGGCGACAGGTGACAGGCCGCCGGGGGTTTCCCCTACGGGCAGGTTGGGGGTTCCGAAGGAACCTACGGCCTGCCCGTTCCGTTTACCTTGGAAGGACGACAACCGACGCCGGAGGGCGCACATGGAAGCCGCGATCATGATCCTGGCGCTGCTCTTCTTCGCCTTCGTGGCACTTGGGGTGTACGTGGGTGTGAAAGCCGTGAAGGCCGCCAAGCGCGGTGTCGAGCGCACCGTCACCCAGGCACGGCGCACGGTCGAGGACACCGCGCTGCGCGCCAAGAGCTACGGGCAGACCGGCGTGACGGGCGAGCTGGCGCAGCTGCGGCTGAAGCTCCGCACCTCGATGAGGGCGACACAGGAGGCGCTGAACGCCGGCGCGGCCGAGGACGCCTCCCTGTCCGAGTCGCTGGCCCTCTTCCGGCGGCTCAGCGCACACGGTCACGAACTGGACGAGGAGCTCAGGCGTCTCGAGCGCGAGCCCGACCGTGCCACGGTCGCCGCACTGATGCCGGGCCTGCGCGAGCGTACGGAGCGGATCACCCACTCCGCCGACTCGCTGCGCTGGGCGGCGCGTGACCGCGCCCAGAAGTTCGCCGAGGACGATCTCGACGCTCTGAGCTCGCAGATCGACATGGAGGCGGGCGCGCTGCGGCACTGGTCCGCGACCGACGTCGGCGGGACCGCCGAGCCCGCGGCATGGCCGGAGGCGCCGGAGTCCGGACGTCCGGCGTCGGCACGACCGGAGCCGGGGGCCCGCACACGGTCCGAGCGGTCCGAGCCGGAGGACGAGACGCCCGGCCGGCCACAGGCGATCACCGCGCCGGACCCGCGGCAGACCACCTACCCGTGGCAGAAGACCGCCCGCCCGGAAACCACGAACTGACGCCTGCCGCAGCGGCCCGACCACCCCTGCACACGGCGTGTGGACAGGTCGGGCTGCCGTACGGCGCCGCCTGCGGGTAACCTCCCGCTCATGTCCCGCCATGTCGCGATCGTCACCGATTCAACGGCCTACCTGCCGCCACCGGCGATGGAACGGCACGGCATCACGGCGGTGCCGCTGACCGTCGTGCTCGGCGATCAGGCGCTGGAAGAGGGCACCGAGATCTCGGCCCGCTCGCTCGCCACCGCCCTGCAGAAACGCCGTTCGGTCACCACGTCCCGGCCCAGCCCCGAAACGTTCGCGCTGGCCTACCGCGAGGCCGCGGCCGCCGGAGCCACGGGAATCGTCTCGTTGCACCTCTCCTCCGAACTGTCCGGGACCCACGACGCGGCGGTACTGGCAGCCAAGGACGCACCGGTTCCGGTCAGGGTCGTCGACACCGGGATGATCGCCATGGCGCTCGGATTCTGCGCCCTCGCGGCGGCGGAGGCGTCGGAGGCGGGCGGTTCGCTGGATGAAGTGGTGGCCGCGGCGGAGAAGCGGGCGGCGGACACCGCCGCGTATTTCTATGTCGACACACTCGACTACCTGCGCCGCGGTGGGCGGATCGGGGCGGCGCAGGCGCTGCTCGGCTCGGCGCTCGCCGTGAAACCGCTGCTCCAGCTGGTCGACGGCCGTATCGACATGCTGGAGCGGGTGCGGACGGCGTCGCGGGCGATCGCACGGCTTGAGGAAATCGCCGCCGAGCGGGCCGGAACGGCGCCGGTCGACATCGCGGTGCACCACTTGGCGGCGCCGGATCGGGCCGCCGCACTCGCGGACCGGCTGCGGAACCGGGTGCCGGGCCTGGCCGACCTGCATGTGAGCGAGGTCGGCGCGGTGATCGGGGCGCACACCGGGCCGGGACTGCTGGGCGTGGTGGTCTCGCCGCGCTGAGGGGGTGGTGGTGGGGCACGCGGGGTAGTGGGGGCGGTGGGGTAGTGGGGCGGTGGGGCCCCGGCGCAGGGGCGGGTCGGGATTGGGTACCGGTACAGGGCGGTCCGTCGGTGTGCCGGGGGTTGGTCGCCGGTCCGGGGCCGTGGGTGGACTGGGTTCGATCACTCGTGAGGGTGGCAGAGTTATCCACAACGGGCCGCTTTTCCCCTGGAATTGGGTGTGGTCGGCGGGTTCGGGCGAATGTGCCTACCGTCCTGTGACATGGCTCTTCGATCACGTTCCGCAACCAGCGGCCCGGGCCGCGCCCCCGCCTCCGACCGTCGCGCACGCTCCCATAACCATGGCCATGGCCATGGCCTCGGCCGACCGCCTGTCCTGACCGGGCACGGGTTGCGGTCAGCGCCTGCCCTGACCGGGCACGGTCTCCGATCAGAGGTGGCGCAGGCCGGCAGGGGAGGTATGCCTGCTGGTGCTGGTGCTGGTGCTGGTGCTGGTGCTGGTGCCGGGGGTGGTGGTGCTGGGGGCGCCGGGGGTTTGGGGCCGTGGGGCTTACGGCCTTCTCGTCTGCGGGGCGGACGCGCCCCGACCGAAGAGGCCGCCGCCCTGCGGCAGCGCGCGAACGCCTTGTTCACGGCCACGGCGGTTCCCCACGGCGCGGCCGCCGTGCTTCCGGGAGTCCCGCGCGGCGGTTTGCTCACGCGTCCGGCACCGCGCCCGCCCCGGCGTCGGGTGACGCACCTCGCGTCGCACTCGCCGCCCCATCTGCCGCCCGTGTCCTCAGGTCCAGTAAAGCGTCCGCCCTCCCGCCCGGTGCCGGTGGGACGGCGGGCCGGCGCGGGGACGGGCCCGGGACGCGGCGGCCACAGTGGGCGGGTGCGGTCGACAGGGCGGGCCGGGCAACCGGAGCCGGCCGCCTGGGCGACAGGGCCGCAGGCCGGCGGCTACGGAGCGGCAGAGGCCGGGAGAGCGGCCCCGGCCGGAGCCGCCCCGCCCGGAACCGACGGCGGCGCACCCGTCCCGGACATCCGGAGGGGCGACGCACGGGTGACGGGCGCCGGCGCGGACGTACCCGTTACCCGCACCGACCGGGAAGCATCTGTGACACGTACCGGCAGGCACGCGGCCGGGGCCGGGGCAGGGCCGTCCCGTTTCGGGCTCGCGATCCGGGACCGGTTGCCGGCCTGGGTGCAGGTGCGATGTGGGCTCGAGCCGAAGACGCTGGCGGCGCTCACCGTGGTCCTGGTGGCGGCGGCCGTGTTCGCGGCGCAGCACTTCTGGGTGGGCCGGCCGCAAGCGGTACGGGCGCCGGAGCTCGTCCAGCAGGGCTCGGCCCAGCCGCAGTCCGGGGCCGGGTCCGCCGCGGGACCGGCGGACGAGCCGTCACCTTCGCCGGGCCTGCCGCCTGTCGACCCGCAGCAGGCGGCCCCGATCGTGGTCGACGTGAGCGGCAAGGTGCGGCGGCCAGGAGTGCTCGAACTGCCTGCCGGATCACGGGTGGCCGACGCGCTCGAGGCGGCAGGAGGCGTGAAGCCGGGCACCGATCTGACCGGGCTCAACCGCGCTCGGGTGCTGAGCGACGGCGAACAGGTCGTCGTGGGCGCACCCGCGCCGCCCGCCACGGGCAGTCCCGGTGCGGGCCCTGCCGCGGGAGCCGCCGCAGGCCCGATCAGCCTCAACTCGGCGACAACGGAACAGCTGGAGACGCTTCCGGGAGTGGGCCCCGTGCTCGCGCAGCACATCATCGACCACCGGATGCAGAACGGCGGCTTCAGGTCGGTCGACGAGCTGCGTGACGTCAACGGGATCGGCGACCGCCGGTTCGAGGACCTGCGGAACCTGGTGCGGCCATGACCGCCGTCCCGGTCCACGCCGACACGGGCCATCGGCCGGGCGCGTCCGGTTCTCCTCCGGAAGGACCGACCGATCTGCGGCTCGTCCCACCCGCGCTGGCGGCCTGGGCGGCCTCGGCTCTCGCGCTGGGGGCTCCGGGCCGGTGGACGGCGGCCGGCGTGGCCGCCTGCCTCACCGCCGCGGCACTGCTGCCGTTGTGGGCTGCGGTGTCACAGCGGAGGGGCCGCGGGGACTCGGCGTGTGGGGCGGCGCCACTGCCCAGAGGCCAGCAGGAAACGACCCGGTTCCCGGTGTCCCCACGCGGGGGCAACCCGGAGCCGGCAGGGGGTGCCGTGCCACGGCGCGGGGCCGACGACACGGCAGGGGTCGCGCTGCCACCGCACGGTCGGGGCGACACAGCAGGGGTCGCTGCGTCGTGGCGCGGGGGCCGCCCGGACTCGGCGCCGGGTCCCGGCGGCAGGACGGCCGCACCAGCCCCCTCGGCCCGTTCGCCGCGGTGGCGGAGGGGCGCCACCGCCCTCGCCGGTGTGTTGCTGTGCGCGGCGGCGGGCGCGGCCTCCGCCGGGCTGCACGGCGCGGACCTCCGCCGTGGGCCGCTGCCCGGCCTGGCCGACCGGCAGGCGCGGGTCATGATCGAGTTGACCGTCACCTCCGATCCGCGTCCCACCCGTTCCAAGGCCGCCGGCGACCCGGCGGCCCCGGCGGCGCTGCTGCTGAACGCCGAGGCGACGCGGGTGACCGTGCCCGGCGGAGCCGTCACCGAGACCCGTACCCCTGTCCTGGTGATCGCGTCCCCCGGCGAAGCGCACACGGCCTGGCAGAGTCTCCTGCCCTCCACCCGGCTGAGGGTGGGCGGGCGACTGGTGAAGCCGCTCCGCGATGACGATCCGTTCGCGGCCGTGTTACGGGCAGACGGCGGCCCTCCGCCGGTCATCCGCCCGCCGACCGGCCTGCAGCGCACAGCGGGTGGTCTGCGCGCCGGACTGCGCGAGGCGACGGACGGCTTGGCTCCGGACGCCCGTGCTCTGCTGCCGGGGTTGGTGGTCGGGGACACCTCCCGCATCTCCGCCGACCTCCACGACGCCTTCGAAGCGACGGACCTGACCCACTTGTTGGCCGTGTCCGGCAGCAATCTCACCATCGTGCTGATCCTGCTGATCGGTCCACCGGGTACGGCCCTGCTGGCCGAGCGGCGGGGCCTGGCACCCCGGCTGGGTATCACTCTGCGCGGCACGGCGCTGCTCGGAGGTGCGCTCACGCTTGCGTTCGTGGTCGTGTGCCGGCCGGAGCCGAGTGTGCTGCGGGCAGCGGCCTGCGGACTCGTCACCCTGCTCGCCATCGGGACCGGCAGGCGCAGGTCCCTCGTACCGGCACTGGCCGCCGCCGCTCTGCTGCTCGTGCTCTACGACCCCTGGCTGGCGCGGAGTTACGGCTTCCTGCTCTCCGTCCTCGCCACCGGCGCCCTCCTCACCATCGGCCCGCGCTGGAGCGAGGCGCTCCAACGGCGGCGGGTACCGGCCCGGCTCGCTGAGGCGCTCGCCGCGACGGCGGCGGCGCAGGCGGTGTGCGCACCGGTCGTGGCCGTGTTCGCGGCCAGAGTCAGCCTGGTCGCGATTCCCTGCAACCTCGTCGCCGAGCTCGCCGTCGCTCCCGCGACGATCCTGGGATTCGCCGCACTGGCCACTGCACCCGTGGCCATACCGGTCGCCGAGCTGTTGGCCCGTGTGGCCGGCTGGCCGGCGGGCTGGATCGCGTCCGTGGCCCGCTCTGGAGCGGCTCTGCCCGGTGCCCAGACCGACTGGCCGGGCGGCTGGCGCGGCGGCCTGCTGCTCGCTGGGCTGACCGTGGTGCTGATCCTCGTGGCCCGCCGGCTGACACGACACCCCTGGGCGGTGGCGCTGTGCGCGCTTCTGCTCGTGCTCGCCGTGGTCCGCCCGGCCCCGCTGAGCGCGAAACTGACCGGATGGCCACCCCCAGGCTGGGCGTTGGTGATGTGCGACGTGGGGCAGGGGGATGCCATGGTGCTCGCGGCCGGTGACGGCGCCGCGGTGGTCGTGGACGCGGGACCCGACCCCGGTCTCACCGACCGCTGCCTGAGCGAGCTCGGCGTCACAGAGGTGCCGCTGGTGCTGGTGACCCATTTTCACGCCGACCACGTGGCCGGTCTCGAGGGAGTGCTCCGCGGCAGGGCGGTGGGCGCGGTCCAGACGACGGCGTTCGAAGAACCGCGCTGGCAAGCGACGTTCGTCCGGCGTACGGCAGCGGCGGCCGGGGTGCCGGTGATCCACGCGATACCGGGGGAGCGGCGCAGGGCGGGGCGGCTCAGCTGGCAGGTCCTCTGGCCCGACCTGTCCCGCGGCGCGGCACCGGAAGGCCCGAACGACGCCAGTGTGGCGCTGCTCGTCCGGGCGGCGGGCGGGCTTTCCATGCTGCTCCTCGGCGACCTCGAACCGCCGTCCCAGCAACGGTTGATACGGGCGCACCCGGCGCTTCCGGCTGTCGATGTACTCAAGGTCGCCCACCACGGCTCCGCGTATCAGGAGCCTGCTCTGCTGGCGGGAGCCCGGCCACGGCTGGCGCTCATCTCGTGCGGGAGGGACAACAAGTACGGACACCCCGCGCCCCGCACGGTCGCGGCGTTGCGGTCACGGGGTGCGCTGGTGATGCGTACGGACCAGGACGGTGCGATCGCGGTGACGGGTGCCGGCGCGGACCTGAGGGCGGTGGCACGCGGCGCCGGATGAACCTGCCGGCCGAGCGCCTGCGGGCCGGCCCGGCCCGGCCTACCGGGACGGCCGGTGGGCCGAGCCTGCCGGGACGGCCCCTGGGCCGAGCGGGCCGGGACGGCCGGCATGCCTGGACGGCCCGTAGGCGAGTGCCCGTCGGGCCCAGTCCGTCGGGCGAGGACCGGCCCCACAGGCCAGGTCCGTCAGTCCCGTCGTCGGTCCGTCAGTCCGTCAGCCCGGCCGCCGGCCCGACCCGTCAATCCAGCCAGCGTCCGTCGCTCATGATCAGCCGGTCCTTCAGTTCGTTCACCTCACGCCATGCCTTCACCACACGGGGGGTGATCCGCAGATACACCCAGGAGGGCCGGTCCCGCGGGTCCCAGTGCAGCTTCGCGGCGAAGGCGTCGGCCGACTCGGTCGCCAGTTCCGAGCCCTCGACGACCTCGGCGGTCCCCTCGATGTGCACGACGTCGCGGGTGTGGCCGAGGGTCACGACGACCTCGCCCCGAGGCGCCAGGTTGCGGGCGGTGGGATTGGTGCGCCGGGTGCACATCAGCAGGGTGGCGCCGTCCCATGCGAACGAGAGGGGCATCAGGCACGGCTGCCCGTCCGGGGACGCCGTCGCGACCCACGAGTCCTTGTCGTCCGCCAGCCGGGCGAGGGTGTCCCGCCGGCGTTCCTCCCGGCTGCGTGCCTGCTCCTGGGTCGTCATGGCGGCAAGTTATGCGGTGTCCGGGCCGCGCCGCTTCGGACTGCGGGAGGAGCCGTCTCCGCCTTCCGGACCAGGACCAGCGGCCCTGGCGGCGCGGCGGAGCGCGCAGCAGACTGCGTTCATGGACACGTTCCCGCCCACCCCGCCCGCCGCGACCCCGCCCGACCTCTCGTCACGGGACACCGACTCACGGCGCACCGACGCCTACCTCGCTCGCATCGGATGCGCACGGCCGGAGCGGGCCGACGCCGCAGCGCTGCGGGAACTCCAGCTGCGGCACTTGCTGTCCGTACCGTTCGAGAATCTGTCGATCCATCTCGGTGAGCCTCTCGTCCTGGCGGACGGCCCGCTCCTCGACAAGGTCGTCGGCGCTCGCCGCGGCGGTTTCTGCTACGAACTCAACGGCGCGTTCGCCGTGCTGCTGCGCAGCCTCGGCTTCGGCGTGACCCTTCTCCAGGCCCGGGTCTTCGGCGACGGCGGACGCCTCGGCATCCCCTACGACCACATGGCGCTGCGGGTGGAGACGGCGGACGGCAGCGGCCCCTGGCTGGCCGACGTCGGCTTCGGCGACCACAGCCATCACCCCCTGCTTCTCATGGAGCGGGGTGAACAGGACGATCCGGCGGGGACGTTCCGTATCGCGGAAGCGGCCGACGGGGACCTCGATGTGATCCGGGACGGCAAGCGGCAGTTCCGTCTCGACACGAGGCCGCGTGAGCTGCCGGACTTCGAGGCGGGCGCCTGGTGGCACCGCACCTCACCCCTCTCCCACTTCACCAGGTCGCTGGTGTGCTCCCTCCTCACGGAGGACGGCCGGATCACGCTGAGCGGCCGCAAGCTCGTCACGACCGTGGCCGGTGGGCGGCACGAGCGGATGCTGGGCAGCGACGACGAGGTGCTCGGCGCCTACCGTGAACACTTCGGCTTGGAGCTCGACCGGGTTCCGGAGGTCCGGCCCGCGGCGTCCTGAGACCGGGCGCCGAAGCGGTCGCCGGACCGGTGGCCGGACCGGTCGCCGGGCACCGTGCCGACGTGGCCACGGGCCCCCGGCACAATATGCCGGTGAGCGATGTGAGACATGTGCTGGTGCTGCCCGACCGCGACGCCGCGGAGGAGGTGGCGGAGACGATCGGCGAGAGCTTCCCCGTGACGGAGGAGCCCCAGCTGGTGCGGGACGCACTGGCGGGCGAGGACGACGCGGAGGATGCCCAGTGGCTGGTTGTCGTCGAGGACCCGGAGGGCGCGATGGACGCCGCCGCGCTCGACGCGTTCGTGGCCGCCTGGGACGGGTGGCGCGAGGCGCACTGACCGTTCGCCCGGGGCTGTCGGTGGGGCGTGGGATGCTGGAGCGCGATGGCCACCAAGAACTCGACCGACGATCCGCTCGCCCCCGTGACTCTCGCCGTGGGCCAGGAGGATCTGCTTCTCGACCGTGCCGTTCAACAGGTGGTGGCGGCGGCGCGGGCCGCCGACGCCGACACGGACGTACGGGACCTCACCGCCGACCAGCTCCTGCCCGGCACGCTCGCCGAGCTGACCAGCCCGTCGCTCTTCGCCGAGCGCAAGGTGGTGATCGTGCGCAACGCGCAGGATCTCTCCGCCGACACGGTGAAGGACGTCAAGGCGTATCTCGGCGCCCCCGCCGAGGAGATCACCCTGGTGCTGCTGCATCCCGGTGGGGCCAAGGGCAAGGGCCTGCTCGACGCGGCGCGTAAGGCCGGGGCGCGGGAGGTCGCCTGCCCCAAGATGACCAAGCCCGCCGAGCGGTTGAACTTCGTGCGGTCCGAGTTCCGTGCGCTGGGCAGGTCCGCCACCCCCGAGGCGTGCCAGGCCCTCGTCGACTCCATCGGGAGCGACCTGCGGGAGCTCGCCTCCGCGGTGTCGCAGCTGACGGCGGACGTCGAGGGCACCGTCGACGAGGCCGTCGTGGGCCGTTACTACACGGGCCGCGCCGAGGCGTCGAGCTTCAACGTCGCCGACCGGGCCGTGGAGGGCCGGGCGGCGGAGGCGCTGGAGGCGCTGCGCTGGTCGCTGTCGACGGGCGTAGCGCCGGTGCTGATCACGAGCGCGCTCGCGCAGGGCGTGCGGGCGATCGGCAAGCTGTCCTCCGCGCGCGGCGGCCGGCCGGCCGATCTGGCGCGTGAGCTGGGCATGCCGCCGTGGAAGATCGACCGTGTCCGCCAGCAGATGCGCGGCTGGACCCCCGACGGTGTGGCCATGGCCCTCCGCGCGGTGGCCGAGGCGGACGCCGGGGTCAAGGGCGGCGGCGACGACGCGGAGTACGCGTTGGAGAAGGCGGTCGTGACGATCGCGACGGCGGCGCGCTCACGCCGCTGAGCCGGTCCCGACGTCCTGGCGTGACGCCCGCCAGTAAAGGCGCCCGTCCCTGCAGGAGTCCCAGGCGTCCCTTTTGGGCGAGGCGCTCCTGTATCGGGCCAGGAGCCGAGCATGCCTGGATCACACCGGCCCGGATCACACCATGACGAAGGCCCCGGTCCGCAGTCCTGGGGAAGGACAGCGGCCCGGGGCCTTCGTGTGAAGCTCGGTGCGCCGCACCCGCGTGGCGAACGCAGGCCGCGTGCGGCGCGGGGGTGCCGACCGGGAGCGGATGAGAGGGCCCGCTTGATCCCTGCCGGCGATCAGTCAGTAGCTCAGCCCTGGAGGGAGCCAACCTTGGCAGCCAGCGCCGACTTCTTGTTGGCGGCGGCGTTCTTGTGGATGACGCCCTTCGAGACGGCCTTGTCGAGCTGACGGGAGGCGGCACGGGTAGCCGCGGTCGCCGACTCGATGTCGCCGGTGGCGACAGCCTCACGGGCCTTGCGGATCGCGGTCTTGAGCGAGGACTTGACGGCCTTGTTGCGCAGGCGCGCCTTCTCGTTCGTCTTGTTCCGCTTGATCTGGGACTTGATGTTCGCCACGAAAGAGCCTTTTCAGGTTCGATGATCTCTGAGGTTGCGTCCCTCCCCCGTAACCCTGCGGGTACGGAAGGCGCCTCCGGAGAGGAAACGAGACACAGCTGCTCAGGCTACCAGTCGCCCCGCGGACGGCCCAAACCCGGCACAGTCGCCGACCCGTGGGACCATGGAGCCTACGTATCGATCCGACAAAGAGCCGAGCCGAGCCCGAGCCGAGCTCACCGACCCGGCGTCTGCCAAAGAATCAGGACCCTGCGTGCCCGCGACTCCTATCCACGTGCCCGAGCCGAGCCGTACCGACCCGGCTCTGATCCGCAACTTCTGCATCATCGCGCACATCGACCACGGCAAGTCGACCCTTGCCGACCGGATGCTCCAGCTGACGGGTGTGGTCGAGCAGCGGCAGATGCGCGCCCAGTACCTCGACCGGATGGACATCGAGCGCGAGCGCGGCATCACGATCAAGTCCCAGGCGGTCCGTCTGCCCTGGGCCCCCACCGAGGGAGAGGGGCAGGGGAAGACCCACATCCTCAACATGATCGACACCCCGGGTCACGTCGACTTCACGTACGAGGTGTCCCGGTCCCTGGCCGCGTGTGAGGGCACGATCCTGCTCGTCGACGCGGCCCAGGGCATCGAGGCGCAGACCCTCGCCAACCTGTACCTGGCGATGGAGAACGACCTCGCGATCGTCCCGGTGCTCAACAAGATCGACCTGCCGGCGGCCCAGCCGGAGAAGTTCGCCGAGGAGCTGGCGAACCTGGTCGGCTGCGACCCGACCGACGTGCTCAGGGTCTCCGCCAAGACGGGTCTCGGTGTCGAGGCGCTGCTCGACCGGGTGGTCCGGGAGGTGCCGCCCCCGGTCGGTGTCGCCGACGCGCCCGCCCGCGCGATGATCTTCGACTCGGTCTACGACTCCTACCGCGGTGTCGTCACGTACGTCCGTGTCATCGACGGCCAGCTCAACAAGCGTGAGCGGATCCGGATGATGTCGACCGGCGCCACGCACGAGCTGCTGGAGATCGGCACCAACTCGCCGGAGATGCTGCCGGCCGACGGCCTCGGTGTCGGTGAGGTCGGTTACCTCATCACCGGTGTGAAGGACGTCCGCCAGTCCAAGGTCGGTGACACGATCACCACCCTGCACAAGGGAGCCACGGAGGCCCTCGGCGGCTACAAGGACCCGAAGCCGATGGTGTTCTCCGGCCTGTATCCGCTGGACGGCTCCGACTACCCCGAGCTGCGTGACGCCCTCGACAAGCTCCAGCTCAACGACGCCGCGCTGGTCTACGAGCCGGAGACGTCCGCGGCGCTGGGCTTCGGTTTCCGTGTGGGCTTCCTCGGCCTGCTGCACCTGGACGTGATCCGTGAGCGCCTCGAGCGCGAGTTCGGGCTCGACCTGATCGCCACCGCGCCGAACGTGGTCTACCGCGTGACGATGGAGGACGGCACCGAGCACACGGTCACCAACCCGAGCGAGTTCCCCGAGGGGAAGATCGCCGACGTCCACGAGCCGGTCGTGCGGGCCACGATCCTCGCGCCCAGCGAGTTCATCGGCTCGATCATGGAGCTGTGCCAGACCCGCCGCGGCACCCTCCTCGGCATGGACTACCTCTCCGAGGACCGGGTCGAGATCCGCTACACCCTGCCGCTCGCGGAGATCGTCTTCGACTTCTTCGACCAGCTGAAGTCCAAGACCCGCGGCTACGCCTCCCTGGACTACGAGCCCACCGGCGAGCAGGCCTCCAGCCTGGTCAAGGTCGACATCCTGCTGCACGGCGACAAGGTGGACGCCTTCTCGGCGATCACCCACAAGGACGCGGCCTACGCGTACGGCGTGCGGCTCGTCGCCAAGCTGCGGGAGCTGATCCCCAGGCAGGCGTTCGAGGTGCCGATCCAGGCGGCCATCGGCTCCCGGGTCATCGCCCGTGAAACCATCCGCGCCATCCGCAAGGACGTCCTCGCCAAGTGCTACGGCGGTGACATCTCCCGTAAGCGGAAGCTGCTCGAGAAGCAGAAGGAAGGCAAGAAGCGGATGAAGATGGTCGGTTCCGTGGAGGTCCCGCAGGAGGCCTTCATCGCGGTGCTGTCCAGCGACGAGGGTGGCAAGAAGAAGTAGCTGTCGCGCGTCGCCCCGGGTCAGCGAAAGCGCCCGTCCCGTTCGGGGA
>NZ_JBSGZJ010000098.1:0-18734 GCF_053610925.1 Streptomyces sp. NPDC054847
GAGGAGGGGTGCGGCCCGTTCGGCCGCTCCGCGTTTCGGTACCGGGGAAGGGGCGATACCAGATGTCGTCCCTCAGATAAGGCCGTGCAGTCGCAGATCAACGCACTTGTCGATGAACGCAGGTGAGAGTGATGGCACGACTCCGCCTCCCACACCGAGGCCACCGACCGTTCAGCTGAACCGCGAGGCCGGCACGGCGGAGCCGGGCCTCGGTGCACCGGCCGGGCGTGTGCCCGCATCAACGGCAGCAGCGAAGACCGGCACGCGACCCGGCCTCTTCCCGCGGCCCCCAATAAGCCGGATCCTGCCGGAACCGTGCTCTGTTATGCCGATGGCTCTCGTCGGCAGAAGGACGGACATGAACGATCCCGGGCGCCCCGCACTCCCCACCGGCTTTTGGTGGCTGTGGACCTCAACGCTGGTGAACCGGTTCGGCCTCTTCGTGATGCCGTTCCTGTCCCTTTACCTCACGGTGGACCGCGGACACTCCGCCCTGTACGCGGGCCTGATGGTCTCGCTGTACGGGCTCGGCGGGATGGCCGGATCGCTGATCGGCGGATCACTCAGCGACCGGTGGGGCCGGCGGCCGACCCTGCTCGCCGGGCAGTTGGGCTCCGCAGTCTTCACCCTCGCCCTCGGCCTTGCCGAGCAGCCACTGCCGATCGCGCTGTGTGCCACCGTGCTGGGCCTGACGCTGACGATGTCCCAGCCCGCAGCTGGAGCGATGCTCGCCGACATCGTGCCCGAGGAGGCCAGACCACGGGCCTACTCGCTCAACTACTGGGCCTTCAACCTTGGATTCTCCGTCTCCGCACTGTCGGCGGGTGCACTCGTCGTGTTCGGCTATCTGACACTGTTCGTGGTGGACGCCGCCACCACACTGCTGTGCGCGGTGCTGGTCTTCTGGAAACTCCCCGAGACCCGGCCGGAGCGGCTCCATGCGGAACCGCCCGGGACCTCGCGCGTCTCCCTGACCGCCGTGCTCCGGGACCGCCAGTTCATGTGCCTGGTCGGACTGAACCTTCTGATGGTCACCGTCTTCACACAGCGGCATGTGGCGTTGCCGCTGTCCATCGCAGAATCCGGCCTGTCCACCGCACAGTACGGAATCGTGGCCGGGATCAACGGCATCATGATCGTTACTCTGCAGCTGGCCGTCACCCGCTTCACCCAGAACCGGCCGGCCGGCGGGGTGCTTGCCGCAGGGGCCTTGCTGATCGCGTTGAGCTCGGTGCTCAACGCACGCGCCGACACCGTGCTGCTGTACTGCTGCGCCGCTGTCGTGTGCACCCTGGGCGAGATCGTGTACGTGCCGACCAGCGAGGCCCAGGCGCCCGCCCTGGCTCCGGCGCGTGCACGCAGCCGCTACGAGGGCGTGATGGTGATGACCTGGGCCCTCGGCGGTTTCGTGGCACCACTGACGAGCGGGCTGATCATCGACGCCTACGGCACGGACGCCCTGTGGGCGGGCTGCGTGGTGATCGGCGCGGTCACGGCCCTCGGATATGCCGCATGGCTGAAGCCGAGGCAGGAGAAGGACGGCGCCGTGTCGTCCGCACAACCCCTGGGGAACGGAGATTCATGGAATACGCCCCGACGGTTGCGCTGGTGACGGCTGCGCGAGGGCCGCATGCGGCGGACCCCCGCATGCTCCTCAACGCGCTCGACCAGCAGTTACGGGGCTTGCGGAACTTCTGGTTGGATCGCCCGCCGGGCCCGTCGCCCGGCCTGCCGCGCAGGGTGCCGAACTGGAGAGTGCGACCACACGTCTCGCGGACCTGCTGCGGCGTGCGGTGCGGAGCCTGGGCGACGACTGCGTGACATGGCACCACGCCGTCGGCCTCGCCGAGCGGCTGACGGACTTCTACGGCGACGATGAGTTCGAGAGCGCCTACGCCACAGTCATGGGCCGGCCGGATGTGATCTTCACCGAATCCGGATGGAAGTTCCAGAAGCAGCGGGAACTCGCCTCTGCGGGAGCCGAGGCTTCCGATGGACTCGTTCGACTCGAAGTGCTCCGCCTTGATGCCGGACATCACCGCGTCCAGCACCGCGGACTTGCCGAACCCGGTGGGCCCGACCACCGCCACCGCGCCGGTCTGCCGCAGCTGTCCGCACCCCTGGTCGACGAGGGGACGGCGCATCGTCACCGCGACGCGCTCATCCATGCCTCGACCTCGTCCGCACTGCGAGGCAGGTCCGACGACAGGCACAGTGCGCCGTCGGCCGTGATGACGAAGTCGTCCTCGATCCGGACGCCGATGCCGCGCAACTCCGTGGGGACCGTCAAGTCGTCGGGCTGGAAGTACAGGCCGGGCTCGACGGTGAGCACATGGCCCGCCTCGAGCACGCCGTCCACGTACGTCTCGCTGCGCGCCTCGGCGCAGTCGTGGCAGTCCAGGCCCAGCATGTGGCCCGAACCGCAGACGGTGTACCTGCGATACAGGGCGTCCTCGTGCGGGAGCGCCGTGCCCCCGGGCCGGAGGCCCCAGGCATCGAGTCCTTCGGCGATGACGCGCATCGCGGCCTCGTGGAAGTCGCCGTAGCGCGCACCGGGCCGCAGTGCGGCGATGCCCGCCGACTGGGCGGCGAACACGAGGTCGTAGACACGGCGCTGCACGTCCGTGAAGCGTCCGCCGACGGGCAGCGTCCGGGTGACGTCGGCGGTGTAGAAAGAGTCGGCTTCGACGCCCGCGTCCAGCAGGAGAAGGTCTCCCACTTGTACCGGGCCGTCGTTGTGCATCCAGTGGAGCACGCACGCGTGCGCGCCGGCCGCTGCGATGGTTTCGAACCCCAGGCCGTAACCCTCCAGCCGGGCACGCCGGTTGAACGTGCCCTCGACCCAGCGCTCACCCCGTGCGAGGCGTGTGGCGTGGGGCAGCTCTGCGACGACGTCGTGGAAGCCGGCGACGGTGTGTCCCACAGCGGCGCGCATCTGGTCGACCTCCCAGTCGTCCTTGACCAGCCGCAGCTCCGACAGAAACGCGAGCAGTTCGGCCTCGGCCGGTGGGGTCGGCGGCACCAGACCGTCGACGAGTGCGTCCACGTCGCGTACCACCCGGGTCGGGACGCCCCCGCCGAGCGCCCGCTCCAGGCCGTCCCGGCCGGCCACTTCGATGCCGAGGGCGTCGGCGGTCTCCGGCAGCGTCCGGCGCCGGCCGACCCAGAACTCGCCATGCTGCCGGTCGCTGTAGAATTCCGCGCCGCGCGGACCGGCGTCGCGCGGTGACCGCGGCCGGGTGAACAGGGTGACCTCATGGCCGCTGCCGGTGGGTTCGAAGACGAGCACGCTGTCCGGCACCGCCTGCGTACCCTGCTCGGCGGTGAGGTGGATGAACGCGGAATGCGGCCGGAACGCGTAGTCGAAGTCGTTGCTGCGCCTCTTGAGCCCACCCGACGGGACGACGATCCGTTCTCCGGGGAACCGTTCGGACACCGTCGCGCGCCGCTTGGCCGCGCATGCGGCTCCGGACACGGGCGACAGTGTCAGGTTCGTGTCGGCCCAGCCGTGCCGGAAGACCTCGGTCACCGCCGCTGGTACCCGACGATCACGGCTCCCCGCTTCGCGCAAGTCGTCCCGCCGTTCCATGGCTCGTATTCCCCTCGTGTCGCGGTGTGTTCTCTCAACGATTTCGACGCCACGAGCCGTGGCCGGCCGTCCCCGCGGTGAGGCCGGCCACGGCGGTCGGTGTCAGCCCCGCAGCCGGGCCATCCAGGCCTCCACGTCGTCCGCGGCCCGGGGAAGGCCGGCCGAGAGGTTCTCGTTGCCCTCCTCGGTGACCAGGATGTCGTCCTCGATCCGGATGCCGATGCCGCGGAACTCCTTCGGGACGGTCAGATCGTCCTTCTGGAAGTACAGGCCCGGCTCGACGGTGAGGACCATGCCGGCCGCCAGCGTGCCGTCCACGTACAACTCGGTACGGGCCTTGGCGCAGTCGTGAACGTCAAGGCCGATCATGTGACCCGTGCCGGCCAGGGTCCAGCGTCGGTGCAGCCCGAGTTCGTAGGCCTCGTCCACCGACCTGTCGCCGAACAGGCCCCAGGAGCCCAGGTGGTCGGCCATCACCCGCTGGGCGGCGTGGTGGAAGTCCCGGTACTTGGCACCGGGCCTGACCGCGGCGATACCGGCCGACTGCGCCTCGTACACCGCGTCGTAGACCTTGCGCTGGATCGCCGTGAAGCGACCGTCGACGGGCAGGGTGCGGGTGACGTCGGCGGTGTAGAGGTTGCGGCTCTCCACTCCGGCGTCGAGCAGCAGCAGCTCGCCCGGACGGGTTGCGCCGTCGTTGCGGACCCAGTGCAGGGTCGTGGCGTGCTCGCCCGCGGCACAGACCGAGGTGTAGCCGACGTCGTTGCCGTCGATCCGCGCGCGCGTCCAGAACGTGCCCTCGATGGCCCGTTCGAGGGTCGGCGTGTCGGTACCGAGGATGCGGACGACGTCTTCGAAGCCGCGGACGGTGGACTCGCACGCATGGCGCAGGTCGGCGATCTCGAACTCGTCCTTGATCAGGCGCATTTGAGAGATCTCGGTGCGGAACTCGGCGTCACGTTCGGCGGTCACCTTGTCGTGCAGAGCCACGTCGACGCCCGCGTCGTAATCGCGCAGCAGGCGGATCGGGCCGGTGGCCGCGGCGAGCCGCTCGGTCAGCGTGCGCACGTCGCGGCAGGGCAGGCCAAGGAGCTGTTCGTTCTCGGCGAGGCTGTTGCGGCGGCCGTCCCAGAGCTCACCGTGGTAATCGCGCCAGAACTCGCCGGACTCGCGGTCCGAGCGGGGGAGCAGATAGGCGACGGCGTGGTGTCCGCCGTCCTCCTCGGGCTCCAGGACCAGCACGGCATCCTGTGACTGGTCACCCGTCAGGTAGACGTAGTCGGAGGAGGCACGGAAGGGATAGTCCGTGTCGTTGGCACGGACCTTCGGGTTACCGGCGGGGATCACCAGCAGTTCACCGGGGAAGGAACCTGAGAGTGCTGCCCTGCGTCGGGCGGTGTGTGCCGCCTGCGGGATGGGTTCGAGGTCGTGCCGCTCCGTGTCCGCCCAGCCCTGCTTCATGTTCTCGGCGAGTTCGGTGGTCACACCCCCGTACAGGCCGTTCTTGCGCTCCTTGTTCTCATCCGCCGCCTCGGTCGCAACGGCGGCTTCCTCAACGGAATCGGTCACGCACTTCCTCCTCGGTCACATACAGCCGGTTTTATGGGGCTCCGTCGCCGGGAGGTCATTACACTTGCTGCCTTCTCAAGGGGCGGCTCATCAGTGCCACGGGCACCGATGAGCCATCGGACGCAACCATATGAACTCGCGCGTCGTGCCCGCGTCGCTCTCCATCGTCACGAGCAGAATCGCCCCGGAATGAACGCGCATCCCGGCAGCGTTCCGCTGTCGCGCACCCCTGCCCAGCCGACGCCGGAGGCACAGCCCACCGCAGGAACTTCAGTGCTGGGGGAGGTCGCCAGCCGGCTTCGGCGTTCAGGATCCGGCGACGGACAGCGCAGCGCGGCGGCTGCCGCCTCCCGGTGGACGCTCGGTCAGACAACCGCCGAGACGTCGACCGGCGACTGGCGACCGGCGGGATCTATGGCCGGTCGGTCACCGCTCCACCGTTCTGCTGCCCGGCCAGGGCGATGCCGGCCCTGGAAGTGACGTTCAGCTTGCGCATGATGCGCGCCACATGGTGCTCCACGGTCCGGGTGGACAGCACCAGACTCTCCGCGATGTCCCGGTTCGCCCGCCCCTGGACGACAAGAAGCGCCACCTCCTGCTCCCGTGGGGACAGCTGATCGCCGTAGCCGAGGCGGCCACGGCGATGGGTGGTGACGATGTCGTGGCGGCGCAGCAACCGTTGGCAGCGGGCAAGGTCCCAGCGGGCACCCAAGTCCCGGTAGACATCGATCACCTTGCGGACGCAGCCGGCCGCTGCCTCCCCGCGCAGGCCGAGCAGGCAGCGCCCGCGGGCTTCGGCCACCCGGGCCGCGTCAAAGGGACGTCCGAGCCGCCGCCACCGCGCTTCCGCGTCGACCAGCAGACCGACGGCCTCGGCCGGCCGGCCCTCGGCCTCGGCGAGCAGAGCGCGGCACACGGTCAGCGCGGTCCGGGCGGCAGGTGTGTCCCGCTTTGCCGTCCCGGCGGCGAAGTCGGCGACGAGCCGGTGCGCCCGCTCGGTCTGTCCGCTCCCGTGCAGGGCCTCCACGGCAGTGGGCGCCACCTCCCCGGCCCACAGCCAGCCGCCGGTCTGCTCCAGGCGGTGCAGCGACTCCTCCAGCGCGTCGCACGCCTGCCCGGGCCGCCCGGCTTCCAGATGGATGCGGGCGGTGGCGGCGGCCGAGGCGGTGAGTATGACACCGGTGTCGTAGCGGGTCGTGCTAGCGGCCTGTGCGAGGTCGCGGAGGGCCCCGGACACGTCGCCGAGGACGTGCAGTGCGGTCAGTCCGCGGACCAGCATGGCTTCGGCGGTCAGGTCGGGGATGCCCTCGTAGAGCCGGGTGGTGTGGTCGGCCGCCGCGTGCAGGCCGTGCCAGTGCCCTTCGTGCCAGTCGAGCACCAGGCGGGCCGTCTGGGTGAGCCCTTCCAGATAGGGACTGCTGGTGTCGGCGAGTCCGGCGGCGGCCCGGTCGAGGAACTCGCGGGCCCGCACTCCGTACCCGAGGGCGGCTGACGCGTGGGCCAGGTTGGCCCAGCCCCGGGCGTGGTGCGTGGCCACCTGTGCGGTTTCGGCCGTGCCGTGCAGCCTCTCGGCGGCGGCCCAGGCCCGCGGATCGCCGAGCAGCATCAGGGCGGTGGCTCGGTTGGCGGCCATGGCGGCGCGGCTCACGGGGTCGGTGACCTGGTCCGCGAGTGCTTCTGCCCGGTCCAGGCAGTGCTGGTGGCGGCTGATGGGCCAGCCCTTGATGGAAGGAATGGCGGCGACGGCCATGGCGCTGGCGGCGGTCTGCGGGTCGGCCGCCTCCAGGTCGGGAATGGCGCGGGCGATCTCGTTGAGGCTGTCCAGCGCCCCTCCGCTCTGATTGCGAAGGACGACGCTGAGCCGGAGCCGGATCTCGCCGCGCAGGCGCAGCGGCGGGTCGTCCTCCTCGAGCACCCGCCGTATCGCGGCCGTCACTTGCTCGTCGGCACGGACCATCTGCGCGGTGCCGGCCAGTTTCGCGGCGGTGCGGATACGTCCGTCGGCGCGCGGGTCCTCGGCGATGGCCCGGGTGTAGAGACGGGTGGCAGTGGTGTAGTCGCCGGTGGAGGCTGCCCGGTCGGCGGCCGCGACAAGGCACCGCAGGCCTTCGCGTACTCGTCCTGCCGCCCTGTACAGGCGGGCGAGCTCTGCCAGCGGCAGTGGTCCTTCGCCGCCTCTGTGCAGTGCCCGGGCGGCGCGCAGACTCAGCCGGGCCAGCCGAGGGCCGGGCACGCGCGCCAGCGCGGCTCGGCGGTCCAGCGGATGCCGAAAGTCGGGGCACGGTCCGGCGGTGCGCAGCACGGCATGGCGCAGGCACGCGTCCACGGCTGCCTCTGCCCGCCCGGATGTGATGCCCGCTGTTTCGGCGAGGACATCGACGGGCACCGGATCGCCGAGGACGGCCGCCGCCTCGACGATCCGCTGCGCGTCCTCGGTGAGCAGCGCGCACCGCTGGGCCCAGTCCCGCCGCACGAGGGGCGGTACGCCGGTCTCCCGCACGGCGACGAGCCACGACTCTGCCTGCCCGTTGCCCGTCCCCTCAGTCCACGCACCTGCACCGCTTCCTCGCGCCGTCTCCCCACCACCCTTCTCCTTCGCCCGCAGCAGTTTCCCGGCGGACCGCAGCAGGGCCTCGGCCACCCCGGGCAGTCCCCGGGTCAACTCATGTACCAGGACGGCGAGTGCCGGCTGCTTCTGCATCGAGACCGGACTGTTCACGCCGAGCCACCGTCGGACGAATTCTTCGGTCTCCTCGGGCGTCCAAGGGTGGACCTCGATCTCCTCGACGCGCAGACGCCCCGAAGCGCGCACGCCGAGGAGGGGCAGCCCGGGGGCGGCGTTCTCGGTGACGACCAGCCGCAGCCCAGGCGGCATCGCGCTCATCAGGTGGTGGAGCACGCCGAGGGTGGCGGGGTCGGCGCGGTGGACGTCTTCCAGGACCAGTACGACGTCCCCGAGCGCTGCCAGCAGCACGCCGACCGCGCGCGGCAACAGTCCGCGCCGCACCTCCGGGTCGGTCGCCGACGCAGGCGGTGGCGGCAGCCGGTCGGCCAGTTCGGGTACGACGAGGCCCACGACTCCGGCCACGGGTGGCAGCGGCCCGTCGAGCAGGCCGGGCCGGTGCGGCAGCGCGGCCAGCGCGTCGGCGATGGGGCAGAGCGGCACGGCGCCCGCCGTATCGGGACACGATCCGCGCACGTGCGTCCATTGCGTGAACTCCCCCGCGCCGAGCACCGAGTCCACCAGCCGGGACTTCCCCGTTCCGGCTTCGCCTCTCACCACCACGAGACCCGGCCCTTCCCACAGCGCTTCCCGCAGCCGCCCGGCCTCCTCGCCCCGCCCGGCGAACACTCCGCTGCCGGCCGTCGCTGCGTGGCGTCCCGCAACGAATGAATGTTCGTCCACGCTCCGCCCTCCCACCCGCCGCTCATGAAGGCCCCGGCCTCGAGCTCCAGAGCCCGCTGGACCGGACGCTGTGATCCGGTCCCTTGCCTGGCGGGACCGTGGCGTCCGTCGAAGATGGGTCTACCTGTCGGGCGGCCCGCGGAGCAATAGGTGTCCACCACCTACGGAATGACCCGGACAGCCCCGTACAGCTGGCCGGCACGCCTCGCTCCCCGGCGCCGCCCCCTGCGACGGCGCAGCGCCTCAATCTTTGGGTAGCGCTACGGATTGCTGGGCTGTTTGTCATGGCTGAAGCTCAGGGCGGTCCGGCAACGTCATCCTCGGACGCCCGCGAATTCGGCCGGCAGGAGCGGACCGTACGAGGGCGGCTGTCCCCAACAGCCGTTTGACGCAGCCGGATTGATGGCCGCACGAAATCTCCACGTCGTGCGTACACCGCTCCCACCCCCTCGCCCCGCCCATCGCTCGAGGACGCCGAGAGCCGAGGTGCTCACGTGACCACCACGGCTGGATTCTTGTCATGGTCTCGACATCCTCGAGCCTGTGTCGGTCCAACAGGCGCAATCCGGCATGCTCTTCCCGCTTCTGGCGGGTCCGGAGCCGGGTCGGGGCGACGGGGGCCAACCCCCCACCGGGTCCCGAACCGGGGTCCGGACAGCTCTCAAGGGAGACAACATGAAGTTCGACGCCAGCGTCGTGCGGCGGGTCCTCGCCGCCGGCGCCAGCGCCGCCCTGCTCGTCGGGGCCGCCGCCACCGCCGGAGCTGCTCCGGTACCGCCAGGTGGCGGCGAGGGCCGCATCGTCGGCGCGGACCGTGCCGGCGCAGTCGAAGGCTCGTACATCGTCACCTTCAAGGATTCGGTGGCCCGTGCGGACGTGCCCGCCTCCGCCAAGGCGCTGGCCAAGAGACACGCGGGCAGCGTCCGTTACACCTACACCACCGCCCTGCGCGGCTTCGCCGTGAAGATGACCGAGGAGCGGGCCAAGGAACTTGCCGCCGACCCGTCAGTGGCCCGCGTCGAGGCCGACGCCGTCGCCTACGCGGTCGACACCCAGCCCAATCCGCCGTCCTGGGGCCTGGACCGCATCGACCAGCGCGACATGCCGCTGGACAAGGGCTACACCTACGGCACCACCGCCTCCAACGTGAACGCCTACATCGTGGACACCGGCATCCGCATGAGCCACCGCGACTTCGGCGGCCGCGCGGTCAGCGGCTACGACTTCATCGACAACGACTCCGACGCCTCCGACTGCAACGGTCACGGCACCCACGTCGCAGGCACTGTCGGCGGCAACTCGTACGGCGTCGCCAAGGGCGTCAAACTGATCGGCGTCCGGGTGCTGAACTGCGGTGGCACCTCGGGCAGCTCTTGGGCCCCGGTCCTCGCCGGCATCGACTGGGTCACCCGGAACGCGGTGAAGCCGGCCGTGGTCAACATGAGCATCGGTGGCGGCAAGAACCAGTCGATCAACGACGCGGTGGCGGCCTCCATATCCTCCGGCCTCACCTATGTCGTGGCGGCAGGCAACGACAACGCCGACGCGTGCTCGTACTCACCGGCCTCCACCTCGGCGGCCGTCACCGTCGGCGCGACCAACAGCCGAGATGCCCGCGCCACCGGATGGAACAACGGACAGGGCTCCAACTACGGTTCCTGCCTGGACATCTTCGCCCCCGGCGACAGCATCGTCTCCTCGTCCCACACCGGTGACACCGCTTCCCGGTCGGGCAACGGCACCTCCATGGCCGCGCCGCACGTCGCCGGCGCGGCGGCCCTGCTGCTCGCAGCCAACCCCGCCTGGTCCCCGGCCCAGGTCCGCGAGAAGCTGGTCGGCGACTCCACGCCCGGCAAGATCTCCGACGCCCGCAGCGGATCCCCGAACAAGCTGCTCTACACGGGCACGGGCGACACCACCCCGCCGCCCACCGGCAAGAGGTTCGAAAACACCGACAGTTACCAGATTCTCGACCACGCGACCGTAGAGTCGCCCATCACGGTCACCGGTGTTGTCGGCAACGCCCCGTCCAACCTGGCCGTCGCCGTGGACATCCGCCACACCTACCGCGGTGACGTCCAGGTCGAGCTGCTCGCTCCCGACGGCTCCGTCTACCTGCTGAAGGGCCTCAGCACCTACGACAGCGCCGACAACGTCCAGGCCACCTACACCGTCGACGCCTCCAGCGAGGTCGCCAACGGCACGTGGAAGCTCCGCGTCTCGGACCACTGGGAGAACGACACCGGCAACCTCGCCGCCTGGTCGCTCCAGTTCTGACCCGTGCGGCCTGAGCCGCCTGGCTCCCGAGCGGCCCGGCACGACCCAACGCGCCGGCCCGTCATCGCTCCCCCGATGACTGGCCGGCGCCGTCGCGACAACACCCCCCACCCCAAGGAGCACTGGTGAAACGAAGACTCGCTGTGGCAGGCCTCTCCATGGCCGTGGCCCTGGGAACAGCCGCCCTGCCCGCCGTCTCCGCCGCGCACGCGGCAACCCCGGCCATCGCACCGGCGGCCGCGAAACCGAAGCCCAAGCCCGTCGACCGCGCCGTGGCCGCCGCGGACAAGGTCACCGCCAGCGGTTTCGACGCCCTCGCCAAGGGCCCCGACGAGCGCTACGACCGCCGCATGGTCACGCCCTGGCTCAAGGGGCTGTACTCGGTGGCGTACGAGCGGACCTACCGCGGGCTGCCCGTCGTCGGAGGCGACGCCGTCGTCCTCGCCGACGGCAACGGCACGGTCCGCGCCGCGCACTCGGCCGCCGACATCGAGATATCCGTCGGCGTCAAGGCCAAGGTCGGGGCGGCCGCCGCGGAGCGCACCAGCCGTGCCGAGCTGAAGAAGGCCGACAAGACCGAGTCGCAGCGCCTGGTCGTGAAGGTCCGGGACGACGATTCCCGCCTTGCCTGGGAGACCGTCGTCACCGGCACCACCGCCGATGAGCGCCCCAGCCGGCTGCACGTCTTCGTCGACGCCCGCACCGGCAAGGTCCTCGACTCGTACGACGACGTGCGCGCCGGCAGCGGCAACAGCGAGTGGAACGGCCCCAGCCCGCTGACCATCGACACCAGTCAGTCCGGCGGCACCTACCGGCTCAGCGACCCGACCCGGCCCGGACTGAGCTGTGCCGACTACAGCACCGGCTCCGTCTTCAGCGGCTCCGACGACAACTGGGGCAACGGCGATGCGAGCAGCAAGGAGACCGGCTGCGTCGACGTCATGTACGGCGCGCAGAAGCAGTGGGACATGCTCGCCGACTGGCTCGGCCGCGACGGCCACAACGGAAACGGCGGCAGCTGGCCGACCAAGGTCGGCCTGAACGACGTCAACGCCTACTGGACCGGCTCCACCGTCCTCATCGGCCACAACAAGGTGAACGAGTGGATCGCCGGGCTGGACGTCCTCGCACACGAGTACGGCCACGGCATCGACCAGCACACACCGAGCGGCGCGAACAATGAGAGCGGTCTCGGCGAGGCCACGGGAGACATCTTCGCCGCCTTGACCGAGGCGTACGCCAACCAGCCCACCCCGTACGACACCGCCGACTACGAGGTCGGCGAGTCGATCGACCTCCTCGGCAACGGGCCGATCCGCTACATGCACGACCCGTCCCAGCTGAACCACCCCAACTGCTACTCGTCCTCTATCCCGAACACCGAGGTGCACGCGGCCGCCGGGCCGTTGAACCACTGGTTCTACCTGCTCGCCGAAGGCACGAACCCCGGCGACGGCAAACCTTCCAGCCCGACCTGCAACAACACCACCCTCACCGGCATCGGCATCCAGAACGCCGGCAATATCTTCTACGGCGGCATGCTGCTGAAGACCAGCGGCATGACCCACAAGCGCTACCGCACCGCGACCCTGACCGCGGCAAAGAACCTCGACGCCACCTGCGGCCTCTTCAACAAGACCAAGGCCGCCTGGAACGCGATCAGCGTCCCCGCGCAGTCCGCGGACCCGACCTGCACCGGTACGCCGGCCTCCGACTTCTCCATGGCCGTCGGCCCGTCCTCGGGCACCGTCGAGCCGGGCGGGTCGGTCACGGCGACGGTCTCCACCAGCGTCACCAGCGGCAGCGCCCAGTCCGTCGGGCTTTCGGCGACCGGTGCGCCCGCCGGTGTGTCGGTCTCGTTCAGTCCGTCGTCGGTCACTGCGGGCAGCAGCGCCACCATGACGGTGTCGGCAGCCTCCTCCACGGCGCCCGGGACGTACACGATCACGGTCGAGGGCGACGGCAGTCAGGCCGACCACACCGCGCAGTACACCCTGACCGTCGGCGGCGGAGGGAACCCGGGCACCGGGGCCCCCGACATCGACGTGGCCAAGGTCAAGGCACACCTGACCGAGTTCCAGGCCATCGCGAACCGCAACGGCGGCAACCGCAGGTCCACCGGCACCGGTTACGACGAGTCCGTGGCCTATGTGAAGGGCAAGCTTCAGGCAGTCGGCTACACGGTCACCGAGCAGGTCTGCACCTCCGGCTGCACCAGCGGCGCGGGGGTGAACCTGATCGCCGAGTGGCCGAAGGGCGACGCCAACAAGGTCTACATGTTCGGCGCCCACCTGGACGGCGTCTCCGCAGGGCCCGGAATCAACGACAACGGCTCCGGCTCCGCGGCGCTGCTGGAGACCGCGCTGGCGCTTGCGCGGCAGAATCCGACCATGCTGAACCGTGTGCGGTTCGGCTGGTGGACGGACGAGGAACAGGGCCTCAACGGCTCCGACTTCTACGTCCGCAACCTCAGCTCCACGGAGCGCTCCAGGATCAAGGCGTACTACAACTTCGACATGGTCGCCTCCACCAACGGCGGCTACTTCATCAACCACATCACCTCGACCGCCGCCGCACCGATGAAGGAGTACTGGGACTCGCTGGACCTGGCGCCGGAGGAGAACACCGAGGGCGCGGGCCGCAGCGACGACTACTCGTTCGAGCAGTACTCCATCCCGACCTCCGGGTACGCGATGGGTGCGAGCGCCCGCAAGACCTCGGCGCAGGCCACCAAGTGGGGCGGCACGGCGGGTGGTGCGTACGACCCGTGCTACCACGCCTCCTGCGACACGATCGACAACATCAACCTCACTGGTCTCAACCGCGCGTCCGACGGCATTGCCCACACCTTGTGGAAGCAGGCGGTCGGTGCCGAGGTTCCGTTGAACGACTTCTCGGTCACGGTCGCGCCCACTTCAGGAAGCGTGGAGCCGGGCGCGTCGGCGACGGCCACCGTCTCCACCGCCACCACGAACGGCTCGGCGCAGACGGTGCGGTTGTCCGTGCCGAACGCTCCCGCCGGTGTCTCGGCGACCTTCACGCCCTCGTCCGTCACCTCGGGCGACAACTCCACGATCAAGGTCGCCACCACCGCGTCCACCGCGCCCGGCACCTACACGCTCATCATTGACGGCACCGGCACGTCGGCCACGCACACAACGACGTACACGCTCACCGTGACCGGCTCCGGCAGCTGCGACACCGGCCAGAAGATCATCAACGGCGGCTTCGAGAACGGCACCTCGCCGTGGACGGGTGACACCCACACCATCGGCGCCCACAGCAGCCAGTCACCGCACACCGGCACCCGCTTCTCCTGGCTCGTCGGGTACGGCAGCAGCCGCACCGAGACGATCAACCAGTCTGTGACCGTGCCGGAGGGCTGCACCAAGGCCACGCTCGACTACTACCTGCACATCAACACGGCCGAAGCCCCGGGCACCGCCTACGACTTCCTCCGCGTGCAGGTCGACGGCACCACCCTCGCCACCAAGTCCAACACCGACGCCGCCGACGGTTACGTCCGGCAGTCGCTGGACCTGAGCGCCTACGCGGGCCGCCAGGTCACGGTGACCTTCACGGCCACCGAGGACGCGAATCTGCAGACGAGCTTCAACATCGACGACGTGACACTGCAGGGCAGCTGACAGCCCGAACCAACGCGGGGCCCCGGACCGAGAAAGCGGTCCCGGGCCCCGCCTTGGTTCGGGCCGCACCGCTCGGCCCGCCTGCCTTGTGTCACGTGACCGGCCGCCAGTACCTCGGTCCCGTCCCCGCCCGGACGGGCGACCGGTCTACGCTCTGCGCCTGGCCGCCGACGCGCTCGTCTTCGGGCAACCAGGTAGCGTCCCGGGCCGCCGGACGGTACCGGCGCGCCCGGCGGCCGCGCTCAGTCAACCGGGGAGCGCACCGGCGGCCGGCAGTACCGGTGCGCGCGCCGGCCGCGCTCGGGAGGTTGAGCACAGCGGCCGACGGGCGCTACCGGCGCGAGCGCCCACCGCGCTCAGTCAGCCGGGGAGCGCGCCGGCCGCAGCCGCCGGAGGTCCAGCTACGGGATCCACGACGCTTACCGGCCCCTGACCCCGGCCCCTCGGCGTCGTCAGCTCTGCGCGTTGGTGTTGGCCAGCGCCGCCGACAGGTCGAGCGCGACCTCCTGGAGGATGGGCACGATCTTCTCCGTCGCCGCCTCCGTCACCCGGCCCGCCGGACCGGAGATCGAGACGGCCGCGGCGGTGGGGGAGTCCGGCACGGAGACCGCGAGGCAGCGGACCCCTATCTCCTGCTCGTTGTCGTCGACCGCGTAGCCGGCGCGGCGGACCTGCTCGAGCGCCTCGAGGAAGCCCTCCGGCGTCGTGATCGTCTTCTCGGTCGCGGCGGGCATCCCGGTCCTGGCCAGCAGCGCCCGCACCTCTTCCGCGGGGGTGTGCGCGAGCAGCGCCTTGCCCACGCCGGTGGAGTGCGGCAGCACCCGGCGGCCGACCTCGGTGAACATGCGCATGGAGTGCTTCGAGGGCACCTGCGCCACGTAGACGATCTCGTCGCCGTCGAGCAGCGCCATGTTCGCCGTCTCGCCGGTCTCCTCGACGAGGCGGGCGAGGTAGGGGCGGGCCCAGGTGCCGAGGAGCCGGGAGGCGGACTCGCCGAGGCGGATCAGCCGGGGGCCGAGCGCGTAGCGGCGGTTGGGCTGCTGGCGTACGTAGCCGCAGGCGACCAGCGTGCGCATCAGACGGTGGATCGTGGGCAGCGGCAGACCGCTGCTGGCGGAGAGCTCGCTGAGGCCGACCTCGCCACCGGCGTCGGCCATTCGTTCGAGCAGGTCGAAGGCGCGCTCAAGGGACTGCACGCCGCCGCTGGCGGCGGGCTTGGCTGCGTCGGTGGCGCTGGCGCTGGACGTCGGCACGTCGGCGGTCCTTTCGGGCAGGCAGGGCAAGGCTGCAGCCTACCGGGCGCGGCTCCGGGAAACATCGCCCGCAGAGTCGCGTCGTGGCCGGTCAGGGCGTGTTTGTCCCTGTGTCTGCGGTGATGCGCGGGCCTGCTCCTGGCTGAAGCGACCACGTCGCAGTGGAATTGTATTTCCACTTTGTGGAAACGTACAAGCGTGATCTTCCGGCCCGGGCGGGTCTTGACGGGTACCGACGAGACGGGAAGACTCCTTCAACAGTTCGTTGAATTTTCGCTGAGCAGTGGAAGTGAGGGGAGCGGGTGTCCGACGTGGAAGTGGACCTGGTGCTGCGCTCGACGCGCGTGATCACCCCCGAAGGGACGCGTGCCGCGGCGGTCGCCGTCGCCGGCGGGCGGATCGCCGCGGTGGGTCCGTACGACGCCGACGTGCCGGCCGGGGCCCGGCTCGAGGACTTCGGCGACGACGTCGTCCTCCCCGGCCTCGTCGACACCCACGTTCATGTGAACGACCCCGGCCGCACCGAGTGGGAGGGCTTCTGGACCGCCACCCGCGCGGCCGCCGCAGGCGGCATCACCACCCTGCTCGACATGCCGCTCAACTCCCTGCCGCCCACCACCACCGTCGACCACCTCGCCGTCAAGCGCGACGTGGCCCGCCCCAAGGCGCACATCGACGTCGGCTTCTGGGGCGGCGCGATCCCGTCCAACGTCAAGGACCTGAGGCCGCTGCACGACGCCGGAGTCTTCGGCTTCAAGTGCTTCCTGTCCCCGTCGGGCGTCGAGGAGTTCCCCGAGCTCGACCAGGAGCAGCTCGCCCGCTCGATGGCCGAGATCTCCGGCTTCGGCGGCCTGCTGATCGTGCACGCGGAGGACCCCCACCACCTCGCCTCCGCGCCGCAGCGGAGCGGGCCCAGATACGCCGACTTCCTCGCCTCCCGGCCCCGGGACGCCGAGAACACCGCGATCGGGAACCTGATCTCGCACGCCAAGCGGCTCGGCGCCCGCGTCCACGTCCTGCACCTGTCCTCCAGCGACGCGCTGCCGCTGATCGCCGAGGCCCGCCGGGAGGGCGTAGCGATCACCGTCGAGTCGTGCCCGCACTTCCTCACCCTCACCGCGGAAGAGGTCCCGGACGGGGCGACCGAGTTCAAGTGCTGCCCGCCGATCCGGGAGGCCGCGAACCAGGACGCGCTCTGGCAGGGCCTCGCCGACGGCACGATCGACTGCATCGTCTCCGACCACTCTCCCTGCACCACCGACCTCAAGACCCCGGACTTCGCATCCGCCTGGGGCGGCATCTCCTCGCTCCAGCTGGGCCTGCCCGCGATCTGGACCGAGGCCCGCAAGCGCGGCCACACCCTCGACGACGTCGTCCGCTGGATGGCGAAGGCCCCCGCCGACCTGGCGGGCCTCGGCACCAAGGGGGCCATCGAGGCCGGCCGCGACGCCGACTTCGCGGTCCTCGCCCCCGACGCGACCTTCACCGTCGACCCCGCGGAACTGCACCACCGCAACCAGGTGACCGCCTACGCGGGCAGGACGCTGTACGGGGTGGTCAGATCGACGTGGCTGCGCGGCAAGCGGATCGTGGAGAACGGCAACCTGGCCGAGCCGACGGGCCGGCTGCTCGAAAGGAACAACTGAACCGTGTCTGCATCCACCATCCCCTCCTTCACCGGTGACGCCAGCCCCTACGGCGGCGGCGACCCGTACGCCGACTACCGTGCGGCCGACTTCCCGTTCACGCAGTACGCCGACCTCGCCGACCGCCGCCTCGGCGCGGGCGTCGTCGCCGCCAACGACGAGTTCTTCGCCGAGCGCGAGAACCTGCTGAAGCCGGAGCCCGCGGAGTTCGACCCCGAGCACTTCGGCCACAAGGGCAAGATCATGGACGGCTGGGAGACCCGCCGCCGCCGCGGCGTGGGTGCCGAGCAGCCCCACCCCACCGACGACGACCACGACTGGGCACTGGTCCGCCTCGGCGCCCCCGGCGTCGTACGCGGCATCGTCGTCGACACCGCGCACTTCCGCGGCAACTACCCGCAGGCCGTGTCGATCGAGGGCACCTCGGTCGCCGGCTCGCCCTCCCCGGAGGAGCTCCTCGGCGACGACGTGAAGTGGACGACGCTCGTCCCGCGCACCGCCGTCGGCGGCCACGCCGCCAACGGCTTCGCCGTCGACGTCGAGCAGCGCTTCACGCACCTGCGCGTCAACCAGCACCCCGACGGCGGCATCGCCCGCCTGCGCGTCCACGGCGAGGTCGTGCCCGACCCCGCCTGGCTCGGCGCGCTGGGCACCTTCGACCTCGTCGCGCTCGAGAACGGCGGCCAGGTCGAGGACGCCTCCGACCGCTTCTACTCCCCGGCCACCAACACCATCCAGCCCGGCCGCTCCCGCAAGATGGACGACGGCTGGGAGACCCGCCGTCGCCGCGACAAGGGCAACGACTGGATCCGCTACCAGGTGGTCGGGCAGGCGGAGATCCGTGCGGTCGAGATCGACACCGCGTACCTGAAGGGCAACAGCGCGGGCTGGGCGGCGCTGTCCGTACGGGACGGCGCCGAGGGCGAGTGGCGCGAGGTCCTGCCGCGCACCCGGCTGCAGCCCGACACCAACCACCGGTTCGTGCTCGACGCCCCCGCGGTCGGCACCCATGTGCGGATCGACATCTACCCCGACGGCGGCATCTCCCGGCTGCGGCTGTTCGGCTCCCTGACCGAGCAGGGCGCGGCCCGTCTGACGGCCCGTCACCAGGAGCTCGGCGGCTGATCGTTTCCGGCGGAGCCCGGCGGCGTGGGCAGAGGGTTCCCTGTCAGCGCCCTGCGGCGGGCGTCGGCTGACAGTGCCCGGCGGAGCCCTGCGGTCGGGCGTCCCACAAGAGCTGGGTGGCCGACGCCCGCCACCGGAGCCGGCGGCGGGCGTCCGTCACGAGTTCGGCGGCTGACACCCGCCGGAGCCCGGCGGCAGGCGTCCGCCAGGAGCCCGGAGGCG
>NZ_JBSGZJ010000099.1:0-18497 GCF_053610925.1 Streptomyces sp. NPDC054847
CGTCCACCCTCACCAGGGCGGACGCGCCCCCGGGGCGTCACACGGGAAGCATGGTCAGGCCGGCGGGACCTCACGGCGGACCGACAGCAGGTCCTCCAGCTGTTCCTCGCGGGCCTGCGCCGCGACGAACAGCAGCTCGTCGCCCGCCTCGAGCGTCTCCTCGGGGCTCGGCGTCAGCACCCGCGAACCGCGGATGATCGTGACGAGCGAAGTGTCCTCGGGCCATGCCACGTCGCCCACCCGGGTCCCCGCCAGCGCCGACTCCGGCGGCAGCGTCAGCTCGACCAGGTTCGCGTCGCCGTGGCTGAAGCGCAGCAGACGCACCAGATCGCCGACGCTCACCGCCTCCTCCACGAGCGCCGACATCAGACGCGGCGTGGAGACGGCGACATCGACGCCCCAGGACTCGTTGAACAGCCACTCGTTCTTCGGGTTGTTGACCCGCGCCACCACGCGCGGCACCCCGTACTCGGTCTTGGCGAGCAGCGACACGACGAGGTTGACCTTGTCGTCGCCCGTCGCCGCGATCACCACGTTGCAGCGCTGGAGCGCCGCCTCGTCCAGCGATGTGATCTCGCAGGCGTCGGCCAGCAGCCACTCGGCCTGCGGCACGCGCTCCACCGAGATCGCGGTCGGCGCCTTGTCGACGAGGAGCACCTCGTGCCCGTTCTCCAGAAGTTCGCCCGCGATGGAACGGCCCACCGCACCGGCGCCCGCGATTGCGACACGCATCAGTGACCGCCCTCCTCAGGACCTTCCGTGAAGGCCTCCTCGACCTTCGCGATCTCGTCCGTGCGCATCATCACATGCACAAGATCACCTTCTTGGAGCACGGTCTGCGAGGTCGGCAGGATCGCCTCTCCCAGCCGGGTCAGGAACGCGACCCGTACCCCCGTCTCCTCCTGGAGCCGGCTGACCTTGTGGCCGATCCACGCCGGTGACGTGTAGACCTCGGCCAGCTGGACCCCGCCGCTCGGATCGCTCCACAGCGGCTCCGCGCCGGACGGCAGCAGCCGGCGCAGCATCTGGTCGGCGGTCCAGCGGACGGTGGCGACCGTCGGGATGCCGAGGCGCTGGTAGACCTCGGCACGCCGGGGGTCGTAGATACGGGCGGCGACGTTCTCGATGCCGAACATCTCGCGCGCCACCCGCGCCGCGATGATGTTGGAGTTGTCGCCGCTGCTGACGGCGGCGAACGCACCGGCGTCCTCGATACCCGCCTCACGCAGGGTGTCCTGGTCGAAGCCGACCCCGGTGACGCGGCGGCCGCCGAACCCGGATCCCAGACGGCGGAAGGCGGTGGGGTCCCGGTCGACGACGGCGACCGTGTGTCCCTGCTGCTCCAGGGTCTGCGCGAGAGCGGCTCCCACTCGCCCGCATCCCATGATGACGATGTGCACGACCGTCCTTCCGGCTCAATCAGTTGCGGTACAAGCTTTACAAGGCAATACAGGGTCTCAGACCACGGCCCGGACCGGGTACGCACGTCCGCCGAGGGGGCCGGACGAATGGGAAGCGTTAAGATCCCGCAGGTTGTGCCTCTCCGGTTGGGCTTGGCTCATAACGAGCGCTTACGATCCTCAGCGTGTCCAAACTGACCGACGTTCCCAAACGGATCCTGATCGGCCGGGCGCTGCGCAGTGAAAAGCTGGGGGAGACGCTTCTCCCGAAACGCATCGCCCTCCCCGTCTTCGCCTCCGACCCGCTGTCCTCCGTGGCATACGCGCCGGGCGAAGTGCTGCTGGTCCTTTCCGTCGCCGGTGTGTCGGCGTACCACTTCAGCCCGTGGATCGCGGTCGCCGTCGTGGTCCTGATGTTCACGGTCGTCGCGTCGTACCGGCAGAACGTGCGCGCGTATCCCAGCGGCGGCGGCGATTACGAGGTGGCCAACACCAACCTCGGCCCCAAGGCCGGCCTCACCGTCGCCAGCGCACTGCTCGTCGACTACGTCCTCACCGTCGCCGTCTCCATCTCCTCCGGAGTGGAGAACCTGGGTTCCGCGATCCCGTTCGTCGTCGAGCACAAGGTGTTCTGCGCCATCGGGATAATCGTTCTGCTCACACTGATGAACCTGCGCGGTGTGAAGGAATCGGGCAAGCTCTTCGCCATTCCGACATACGTATTCGTCGCCGGCGTGTTCCTCATGATCGCCTGGGGTGCCTTCAAGGGGATCGTCCTCGACGAATCCATGCGCGCACCGACCGCCGACTACGAGATCAAGCCGGAGCACGAGGGCCTCGCCGGTTTCGCGCTGCTCTTCCTGCTGCTGCGCGCGTTCTCCTCCGGCTGTGCCGCCCTCACCGGCGTCGAGGCCATCAGCAACGGCGTCCCCGCCTTCCGCAAGCCGAAGAGCAGGAACGCCGCGACGACGCTGCTGATGATGGGCGCCCTGGCCGTCACCATGTTCTGCGGCATCATCGGCCTGGCCATGGCCACCGACGTCAAGATGGCGGAGTTCCCGGCGAAGGACCTGATCGCGAACGGCGTCCCGGTCGGCCCCGACTACGTCCAGCACCCGGTGATCTCCCAGGTCGCGGCCGCCGTCTTCGGCGACGGCACCTTCTTCTTCGTCCTGCTGGCCGCGGCCACCGCTCTGGTGCTCTTCCTGGCCGCGAACACCGCGTACAACGGCTTCCCGCTGCTCGGCTCGATCCTCGCGCAGGACCGCTACCTGCCGCGGCAGCTGCACACCCGTGGTGACCGCCTCGCCTTCTCCAACGGCATCGTGCTGCTGGCGGGCGCCGCGATCCTGCTGGTCTGGCTGTACGAAGCCGACTCCACCAAGCTGATCCAGCTGTACATCGTCGGCGTGTTCGTCTCCTTCACCCTCAGCCAGACCGGCATGGTCCGGCACTGGAACCGGCACCTGAAGACCGAGCGGGACAAGGCCAAGCGCCGCCACATGATCCGCTCCCGGGCGATCAACACCTTCGGCGCCTTCTTCACGGGCCTCGTGCTCGTCGTCGTGCTCGCCACCAAGTTCACCCACGGCGCCTGGGTGGCTCTGCTCGGCATGGTCATCTTCTACGGCACGATGAGCGCGATCCGTAAGCACTACGACCGGGTCGCCGAGGAGATCGCCGCACCGGAGGAGCCGGGCGAGGACAGCGTGCGCCCGTCCCGGGTCCACGCGATCGTCCTCGTCTCCAAGGTGCACCGGCCCACCCTGCGCGCCATCGCCTACGCCAAGGCCATGCGCTTCGACCGGCTCGAGGCGGTCAGCATCAGCGTCGACCCCGAGGAGACCAAGGCGCTGAAGGCCGAGTGGGAGCGGCGCGGGATCAACGTGCCGCTGAAGGTCCTCGACTCCCCGTACCGCGAGATCACCCGGCCCGTCATCGAGTACGTGAAGGGCCTGCGCCGCGAGAGCCCGCGTGACGTGGTCAGCGTGGTCATCCCGGAGTACGTGGTCGGCCACTGGTACGAGCACGTGCTGCACAACCAGAGCGCGCTGCGGCTCAAGGGCCGGCTGCTGTTCACGCCCGGCGTGATGGTGACGTCGGTGCCGTACCAGCTGGCGTCGTCCGAGGCGGCGAAGCAGCGGGCCAGGAAGCGCCAGGACTGGAACGCCCCGGGCTCCGTGCGGCGGGGGCCGGTGGACCGCCGGCCGAAGGAGCCGAGCGGCAAGGCGTGAGGCACTCCGCGGCGGACGTAGACTGGTCGGTCGTTGTCCTTTCGCCGTACAGTGCCGCACCCCTTTGATCTCTGGAGTCACCCCACCATGCAGAACGCACCCGAGACGTCGCTGGTCGGGCAGGAGTACGAGGTCGAGGTCGGCCCGGTCGCGCACGGCGGCCACTGCATCGCCCGCACCGAGGAAGGGCGTGTGCTCTTCGTCCGGCACACGCTCCCCGGCGAGAAGATCGTCGCCCGCGTCACCGAGGGCGAGGAGACCTCCCGTTTCCTGCGCGCCGACGCGGTGCGCGTGCTCGAACCCTCCAAGGACCGGGTCGAGGCGCCCTGCCCGTACGCCGGCCCGGGGATGTGCGGCGGCTGCGACTGGCAGCACGCCAAGCCGGGCGCGCAGCGCCGTTTCAAGGGCGAGGTGATCGCCGAGCAGCTCCAGCGCCTCGCGGGCCTGACCCCGGAAGAGGCCGGCTGGGACGGCACCGTCATGCCCGCCCCCGGGGACAAGCTTCCGGCGGGCGAGGTGCCGGCCTGGCGTACCCGCGTGCAGTACGCGATCGACGAGGACGGCCGGGCCGGACTGCGCAAGCACCGCTCGCACGACGTCCAGCCCATCGACCACTGCATGATCGCGGCGCCGGGCGTCAGCGAACTCGGCATCGAGAAGCGTGAGTGGCCGCAGATCGCCTCCGTCGAGGCGATCGCGGCGACCGGCTCCCACGACCGCCAGGTCGTCCTCACCCCGCGCCCCGGCGGTCGGCTGCTGCTCGTCGAACTCGACAAGCCCGTCTCGGTGCTCCGCGTCGAGGAACGCGACGGGGGCGTGCACCGTGTCCACGGCCGCGCCTTCGTCCGCGAGCGCGCGGACGACCGTACGTACCGCGTCGGCATGGGCGGCTTCTGGCAGGTCCATCCGCAGGCGGCGGACATGCTGGTCAAGGCCGTGATGCAGGGCCTGCTGCCGCGCAAGGGCGACATGGCGCTGGACCTCTACTGCGGCGTCGGCCTCTTCGCCGGTGCCCTCGCCGACCGGGTGGGGGACCAGGGCGCGGTCCTCGGCATCGAGTCCGGCAAGCGCTCGGTCGAGGACGCCCGCCACAACCTCGAGCACTTCGAGCGGGTTCGCATCGAACAGGGCAAGGTCGAGTCGGTCCTCCCGCGTACTGGCATCACGGATGTGGACATCATCGTCCTGGACCCGCCGCGGGCGGGCGCGGGCAAGCAGACCGTGAAGCACCTTTCCTCGCTGGGCGCCCGCCGCATCGCCTACGTGGCCTGCGACCCGGCGGCGCTGGCGCGCGACCTGGCGTACTTCCGCGAGGGCGGCTACAAGCCGAGGACGCTGCGGGCGTTCGACCTGTTTCCGATGACGCATCACGTGGAGTGCGTGGCGATTCTCGAGCCTGCAGCAAAGGGCCTCTGACCTGCTGATTTTCTGATTCCCCAGGTTGCGGGCGGGTCGTGCCGACATGTTTCCGTGGGTCCACCGCGTGGAGCATGCTGCAGGTTCCCGCCACGTGTCTCACCTGTGGTTTCGCAGCGGGGGCGTGGGTCGAGAACGCTCTGCCTCAACTCCGTAAGGGACTGATGCGGGAAAAGTCTTGACGCTCGTTCGGCGCTGTTTCTGACGGGGCGTGAGGTGGTCGTCCTGGATCAGATAGCGCGGGTCAGTCGACTTGTCGGGCGCAACCCGTCGAGCATCGCGTTAGCCCTTCTCCGAACTACCGGGGCATCCCGTGGTCAGTGACAGGACGATCAGTCCTGCGGGGAAGGGGCCGGTATGGGGCCGGAGAACTGCTGTGAACGACGCGGGTGTTAGCTTCACTCCCGTGTTAAAACACCAGGACGAGACCAGGGCGGCCTACGACGGGGTCGTCGGACTGTATGCGTCGATGTTCGCTAATCGGTTGGAGACGCAGCCGTTCGCGCGGAACATGATCGGCACCTTCGCCGAGCTCGTGCGTGGCACGGGGAACCTGCGAGCAGCCGACGTCGGGTGCGGGCCCGGCCATTTGACCGCCATGCTGCACGACTTGGGGTTGGACGCCTTCGGGCTCGACCTCTCCCCGGCTATGGTCGCCCACGCCCGGCGGGCCCATCCGGCGCTGCGGTTCGACGAAGCACGAATGGAGGCCCTGCCGGTCGAGGACGGCGCGCTCGGCGGAGTGCTGGCCCACTACTCGATGATCCATACCCCACCTGAAGAATTGCCCGCGCTTCTCGCTGAGCAGGTGCGTGTCTTGGCACCAGGGGGCCTGCTCCTGGCGTCCTTCTTCGGAACCGAGGGGCCGGAGCCTGTCCGCTTCGACCACAAGGTGGCGCCTGCCTATAGCTGGCCGGCGGAGCAGTTTGCCGAGTTGCTGGCCGGGGCCGGACTCGTCACGGTGGCTCGGTTGCTCCACGACCCAGCGTCCGAGCGGGGCTTCCTCGACACCCACCTGCTGGCCCGCCGCCCGTAGAACGTGGCCCGTGGCCGGGGTCGGGGTGGTGTAGATCATCCGCGTGGAGGAAGCTCGTCCAAGCGCCGCGTTCTGTGGCGGTGTCCGCTGAGCACGCCGGATTGACAGCCGTGCAGTCACGCAGGCCCCGGCGGGGTGGCCGCCGCAGTGGTGCGAGCAACGATCTCCCGGAAGGTAGGGATTCCCAGGTCGACAGACTCCTGCTTCCGGGAGATCTGGGCGTCGAGTTGGGCTAGCTTCTCCTCGGCGTGGGTCAGGCTGCTCTGCAGCCCTTCGATCTCGCCGAGCCAGCCTTCCCTTTCGGCTTCCAAGATGCGCGTATGGAGGTTGTCGCGGATTTCGACAAGCCGGGGACGTTCTGTCGCGTGGACGATCAGGGCGGGGCATCGGACGCAAGCGTGTTCGTGAGCACAGTCAGTTCCGTATGCGCGGCCGCAGTCGCCCAGGGCGAGCTTGCGGCGCTCAAAGTGTCCGAGGAACTCTCCCCATTCCTCAGGGGTGACGGTGCGGTATTCGTCGGCAGGCCGCAGAGCCCGGCGCCGGGCGATGAACGCTCGGTGTGCCTCGATGGCGTCAGTGGGGTAGATCGCGGCGTATCCCATCGTTGTTCCGATGTGGTCGTGACCAGCGATGACCTGTGCGATGTGAGGGGGCAGGCCGTTGAGGATGGAGTCCGTGATGAAGATCCGGCGGAAGTCGTGGGGCTGGAAGATGAGGGGGTCACCCGCGCTGTCCGTCAGACCTGAGGCCAACAAGGTGACGTCGAGTCCCCGACGGATCGTCGCTCGTGACAGCGGACGCAGGTAGCCGCCAGAGCGATCCTGGAACAGGAGAGGCATCGGCGGGTTCCAGACCCGTTCGTAGTGGTCGTAGCTACGGAGAACGGGGACTCTCCCGTCCGAGCCTCGGACTCGAGAGACGACCGTGCTCAACACGTCCGCCAGCTCCGGCGTGACCAGGACAAGTCGCTCCTGGTCGGTCTTCGACGGGGCGATCTGCAAGAGCGGAACCGTCTGTCCGGTGGTGGGGAGCTTGTAGCTGACGATGCTGTGGTGCCCCAGCTCGAGGAGTTCCTCGATGCGGATGCCGGTGTGCCGCAAGATCTCGATGGCAGCCCACCCCCAGAATGCGCTGCGTTCCTCACCCGCGAATGAGCGCCGGGTGCCCTTCGCGTCCCAGGCATGGATCGGGCGCCCGTCAGCGCATTTGCTGAAGCGCGGGACTCTGAAGGTTTCACCAAGCACGCTGAAATCCGAACCGAGCGGGGCAGCGTTGAGTGCATCGAGGCGCATGGTGGCCTCTTTCAGCAGGCGATGAGCCGTCTTCACCAGAGTGGGCAGGGCCGGGAGGCGCTCGCGAGTACGTTGGTCCATGCGGGCCTTGAGCTGCTTCTCAGCCTTTCTTCCCGAGCACTCGGCTTCGCTGATCGGGCAGGGTGCCACCCAGGCGGCCCACTGGCCGGGGTCCTCCACTGCCCACTCCGCCAGGTCCAGGTAGAAGGCTCTGACCTGGGTTTTGATCCCGATTGCACCTCGGCGTGGCTCTGTGAACTCCCGAAATGATCCATCGGGCAGGCGCTTGCGGACGGTCTTCGTAGCCAGGCGGACCTTCCAGGCAGTGATCACCTCGGCAGGCAGCCGAAGAGAGTCGATGCCCGGATGGTGCCGCTCCAGGTCGTCCCAGAACCGAAGCGCCAGCGAGATCGTGAGCGCCTGCAGCGTCGTGAAGTCGAGCCCTACGGACCGATGGGAGAGGTAGGCGACCAAGAGATCGCGGATCGGACGGCACTGCAGTTCGTAGCGGTCGACAAGGTCCGCCGGGGTGAGTTGCCCCGTACGGTTCGAGATCCGGAACAGCGTGTGCGGTGCGTCTGCTGGAAAGAGACCCAAGTCGCGTAGCCAGGTGTAGGCGAGCTGGATCCGTCCATTGCTGTTGCGCGGATTCTTGCTTTGCCAGAGCAGCAGGTCGCCGACGACGATGTCCTCGATGGCGCCGCCTCGGCAGGCCATGATCTCCGCGATGGTCTTCAGCCCGGACGAGATATTCGCAGCCGAGATGTTGGTCGGCAGTGAAGCCCTCAAGCGGGCGAACCCCTCGGGGTCGCGTGTGGTCTCCAGGGCCGGCCGAAGATGCCGCGATCTTGACCCGATGAGGAACTCCGGGTCGGGTCTGACGGCATCCGCGCAGAGCAGCGCCAGCACCCCGACGAGGAGCGTTTCACGGCGGGATACTCGCCCTTCCGGGCGGGCCCAGGCTGCGAAGGCATCCCTCCACCCCTGCGACGCAATGTGCTGGCCGTGGGCAGGGCTCTCCTGCCAGCGCTGCTGCCAGGTTTCTCCAGGAAAGGTCATCAGCCAGTCGAGCAGGAGACGTGCCCCGAACATCCGATTCGCCTGGGCGCTGGGTTCCACAGCTCGTAGCGGTGGGCGAGCCAGCCGCTCAAGGACCTCTTCACGTGTGACCGCGGTCGCTTCCCACATGCTTGGTCTTCCCCGATGCGGGAATCGGTTCATCAGCTTGAGCTCTTCGGCGCCCACCATGCTGGTGACCCGCGGAACGAAGCTCGAGCCGACGTGCGTCGCAGTGCTCGTCATGACGCGTCCCGGCCGAAGAGGATGGACAAGGAGTCGGGGTTGTAGGACGGCTCGTCAACAGGCACAGGGGTCTCCTCGCGTCGCTTCTCCTGGCGGGCGTGGTGGGCGAGGCTGGCTCTGATGACGTCGTCCCTGGTCGGACGGTTGTAGATGTCCAGGGTCGACAGGTACTTGTGGCCGAGGATCTTCTGCACGTAAACCGGCGGCATGTTCGGGTCATCGAGCATCAGGAACGTCGCCGTGTGCCGCAGATCGTGAAGGGTCCAGTTAGCGCCCAGGAGATCGTTGGCGCGGTTGAACATCATGCGCGCCGCGTCGTACTCCAGCGGCCGCCATGGGCGCCGCAGCGTCCACCACAGCGGATGGTGACGGCCTCGAGGGACTCCTTTCTTCCAGGCGGACTCTTGGTAGAGCCGCAGCCAGACGAACGCGTCCGGGGTGGCGGCCAGGTCCTGGTAGTCGCGGGTGCCCTTGCGGATCACACTGACGGTCTGCTCGCCGACAACCGCGCCGCCCTGCTTGACCGTGAGCAGCTCCTCGGCGCGGGCACCAGTGGCGACCCAAAAGGCCAGCAAGGCGCGGTCCCGATGAGAACGGAGCCCGGCGAAAACCTTGGTGTACATCTCGTCGGGAATCCGCCGCGGGACCCGCTGCGGAACGGTGGGCCGGTAGAGGCCCGTGCGTCGGTTGCGGTGCTTCTTCTCACCATCACGCTGTGTCCGGAGCTGGGACAAGCGGCGCCCACGGACCAACGGGAAGGGGTTCACCAGCAACGAACCGGTGTTTTCATCCAGATGGAAGTTGTAGAACTCCCGCAGCACCGTCTCGCAATGAGCTCGGGTTGCCGGCGAGTACTTGGTCCCGACCGTGGGCTTTCCAGTCACCGGATTCGGCGTACCTGGTGCTGGCCTGTCACTGCGAGGCGGCGGGACCTTGGAGGGAGCCTTGCCGCGATGGCGCCAATGGATGCGCTTCGGCTTGTCCGCCACCTTCATCCACAACATGAAGTCCCGGGCGTCTTCCCGGGTCGCACGGTCCCACTCGATCCCGAGCGCCCAGAGGAACCGGAACCAGCGCAGCAGATCCATGCCGTACGAACGTGGCGTCAACGGCGAGCTGTCCCTCGCCATCAGCTCCTTGAGGTAGAGCGCAACGGGCGCAACCGGCCTCCCGCGTCCATCCAGCACCCTGTACGGCTCCCAGGGATCTCCCGTCTTCAGTAACTGGCCTAACTCAGGCAGGACAAAGTTCCTCAGGTCCCTTCCGGACCGCTGCTCATCAAGCACCTCGGGAAACTAGCAGATACCTGGTCTGACCTGCGAAGACAGTTGAGTTAGTTCGGTTAACAGGCCCGAAATTTCATGACGGTTCGCCGACGGAGTCGGCGGACCGTTTTCGTGCCGTGGGTTGAGGGTGTGCAGGCCGAAGTTCCGAGTGCCGCCTCGGGGTGGCGCCGGGTTCCACTGGTCCGGGTGTTGGGGTGCTGTCGAAGGGACGGGGACTTGGCTGGTCAGCCTGGGGCGGGCAATTGGGTGAGTCGGTCGAGGGCTGCGGTGATGTGACCGGTCCAGGGCCAGTGCCGGGCCAGCAGGAGGATTCGCCGACGGCCGGTGGTGACGAGCTGTCCGGCCGTGGTCAACAGGCGGAGCCGCAGTCGGCGGGGCTCCCAGAGTGGTGCGACGTGCGAGGACGGATTTCCTGGTGCCGGCCTCGCTGGGTGCGGAGCAGGGCCCTTGACCTGTCTGGCGGCTGGCTACGGTTCCAGGAATTCAAGCGCCCGCGGGACGAATCTGTCGTGGTGCGACGTCGACCACCGCCCTGAGGACGGGCATCGCGTCTGTCCAGCGACTGCAGTCGCCCGCCTACCACGGAATCTCCCGGGGAACCTCTCACTCCACGTCGTCCGCCACCCAGTCCCTGATAAGCGCCTGAGCCATGTCCATGAGCTGTCGATGGGCCAGTGGCTGGAGATGGGAGAGGAGATTGCGGGCGTCGCAGAGGATGTTCAGGCGACGCCGCTGCTCGGTGGTGAGGGTGAGGAGGCGGGAGGCGCGCTGGAGGTCGGCCACCTCCAGCTCGACTAGCGGGGCGGCGGGGAGCTGCTTCTTGACCTGGTACTGGGAGCGAGCCTGATCGCGGAAATAGTCGAGGCTGATCTCCTTGCGCAGGAGGCCGGGCACCAGATCGATGAAGGCGGTGCGGGCCTCGTTCACCAAGGGCAGCAGGACGCGGTTCTGGGCGTGGCAGACGAGGGTGCGCAGCTCCGTGGAATCGGGGTCAAGAAGGTGGTGACCGAGGACAGGACGGACATGGCCGTCCCAGCTGTCGACGGTGCCGGTCGACCAGGCGTCGAGTAGTTCTGCGGAGGGGGCAGAGGCGTGGGCGGTGGACATGCGGCGGGGCCAGGTCCGCTCCAAGACTGCCGCCTCGCTGGGGAGGATGCCGGCCAGGGCGCGGCGCAGGGAGTCCAGGTCGCCGCCCTTCCAGGTTTCCCGGAGGGTGAGTGCGCTGTCGATGTCGGGGCCGCAGACCTCGGCGACGACAGCGTCGGTCACCCGGTGGAGCAGTGCCTCGGCGGCTCCCGCGTTCGGACGGGAACGCCAGGCGAGCAGGACCTCACTGTCGAGGCGGGTCCACACCCGCCACCACCAGTGCAGGGTGACGTGGTCGTGGCTCGGGCCGACGCCGAAGGCACTGCTGGGCAGGTCGCTCATGCGGGCGGCGATAAGGAAGCGGGGGCGGTGTCCCGCGTCGACGCCCTCGTCTCGGAAAGTGGCATGGGCGGTACGGAGCAGTCGGCCCGTCTCCTCGGGTGAGTTCTCGTCCCAGCCGCGCACCACGATCAGCGGCGGTGCGCTTGGTAGGTCGTCGTCCTCCGTACCGTCGTCGCCGGGAACGTCGTGCCGGAGCCGGTCCGCCCGCCTGATCAGCTCGCTCAACGGGTCGCCGGTGACGCCAAGTTCCTTGGCCAAGCGCTCGTCGAGCGACATCGAGGTGAGCGCTGCGACGCCTGGGGCCGGGCCGCGATGGCCGGAGGGCGATGGAGGGCCGGCCGGGGCGGCGACCAGCGAGCCCAGCATCGCTCCGTAGGGGTCTTCGGCGTCGAAGCCGTCGTCATCGTGCCAGAGCGTGAAGTGGTTGCTCGCCTCGGTGGACGCGGCCTCCGGTCCGGGCGCGGTGGCGCGCTGGGGCGGGATGGCGACGGCGCTTCCGTGGTTGCCGGGGCGGTCGGCGAGCAAGGTGATCGTGCCCGGCACCGGTATGGGTTCCTCGAACCGGTTGTACAGCTCCCTCAGGAACAGTTCCGCCCGTCCGGAGTCGACCATTGGGTCCGGGAAGTACCAGACGCAGCTGCGGCCGGATCTCAGGTCCCTCTCCAACCGGTCCAGGTGGCGGCGCGGGCCGGGAAGACGCACCAGGTCGCGCTCGAAAGCCGGTGGGGTCGGGACAGCGGCCCTGCTCTCCTGCGCTTGTGCCCCCTGCAGGCCATGCGCCCCGCCCGGCTCGTTTCGGCCCCACAGGCCGGCAGTCACAGGTCGCCGCCGATCGCCTTGACGGACCGGAAGGTGACCGGATCCAATGTCTCGCCCTTGGCGGTGACGTCGAGGACGCCGAGGAGGTCGAGGTGGGCCAGGAGCCGCTCCGCGGCGGGCAGCGCGCCCTCGGCGTCGCTCTCGTCGTACAGACGCGCCTCGTGGAAGGCGGCCTGAAGGTCGCCGGCGGCGGCGACGGCGACCCCGGCGCGGTGCTCCTCCTCGGTGTAGAACTGCGCCCAGGCGGCGAGTCGGCCGACGTCGTCGGAGCTCAGGCCCGCCAGCTCCAGGTGGGTCCTGGCACGCTCCGGTACGGTCATCTCGGCGCGCAGCTCGTCGAAGACCTCCTGCTGACGCATGCCGGAACGGACCTTGTGCATGGCCAGTTCCACCAGCATCGGCCAGCCGCCGGTCACCTCGATCAGGCTGCGCCGCTCACGCGGGGAGCCGAAGGGCGACTCGGACCAGGCACGGACGCTGTCCACCGTCCACCGCTCGGGGCGCACCAGTCCGGCGGCCGACACCACGCCCGCGGCGGTGTCCGGGTCGCACAGGACGACGGCGTAACGGCGGGGCATGGATGACGAGCTGTCGGAGCGAGGCTGGGTGATCCGGGTGTGGTCCAGGAGCCGGTCAGTGGCCTCCTGCAGCCGGGCCGTGTCCTGGCCTCTGAGGTCAACGAAGAGCAGCCGGGAGCCGGTCTTGCGGCGGGAGTTGGCCGTGATGAACTCGGTCAGGTCGCCGTCCGGTCCGATGCGTACGACGGTCAGGCCGTGGCCGTCGATGTGTAGCTGGATGCCGCGCTCCACCAGGTCGGCGCTGAGCGCCGGGGTGCAGGGCACCAGCGTGGTGCGGGTCGGGTGGGTGAGGATGTCGCTCAGCTGCCCGTCGGTCAGAGGGCTCATCCTTTGCACCCGGGTCCGCCGGTCGGTACCGAGAGAGCGGCGGGCGACGCTCGGGTTGTAGTCGTAGGGCAGGTCGAACTGGGTGTCGCGCAGCTCGTTCTCCAGCTCGGCCTGGGTGCCGAGCATGTTCACCACGTTGGGGCTGCGCATGGCGTAGACACGCTCATCCCCGGGAAGACGGATCAGCAGGCCCAGGTTGACCATCTCCTCGAGGTAGATGGTCAGCTGTCGCTCGGAGTTGAGTGGAAAGCCGTCCGGCCAGCGCTCGTGGGCGCGCTCGAGGAGTTCGGCGGGCCGGTACCCGTGCCCGTGGCCCTGCTCCAAGCTGCGCAGGGCAATCAGCAGGGCGAGGACGCGGTAGCGGTCCTCCAGGTTGATTGTGTAGCGAAGGCGCTCCGCGATCAGCCCGCGGACCTCCTCCATGCCGGCCACTTGCTGGACGTCCTCCCAGGTGATCGGAGCGTGCCGGCCGTCGGCGGGCATGGAGCGCTGCTGCATGTAGGCGACCAGGCGGTCGCAAAAGATCTGCAGCAGGTTGGCCTGGTAGTTGGTCAGGCCGAGGATGTGCCAGACGAGGTCCCGAGTCTCAAAGGTGAGTCCCACCGCCGCCATGGGCTCCTCCACCAGCTCCACCGCGTCCTGCGGTTTCAGCGGGCCGACCGGCACGTCGCGGCCGCCGTGCGCGGTGACCACGTTTATCAGCCGGTTGAAGCGCTGGACCTGGTGGAGACCGGCGAACACCACCTTGAAGTTGCGCCCGGTGTCCTCCATCAGCCGCTGCAGTCGTTTCACCGTGGGGAACGTGGACTGGCCGCCGCCGGTGTAGACGGCCTGGGCGTCCGCCGTGAGAAAGGCGTCGGCCTCGTCGGCGAGCAGCAGCAGACGGCGCTCGGGCCGCTCCTCGATCCACTGCTGGACCTCATTCGCGATCACATTGCCCGGCGCGCGGTCGGCGACGCTCTCGCTGATCACGCCGCGCCTCTTCAACTCGGCCAGCAGCATCCGCCAGATGCCCTCCGGTGGCTCCGCGTGCCCGATATCGGCCTTCATCAGGTCGACGTACACGGCGACCCGGTTCTCTTGATCGTCTTTCTGGAACACCTCCACGGCCTGCCTGAGCAGGGACGACTTGCCGAGCTGTCGCCCCCCGAAGAGGAAGATCGGCCCCTGCGGGTCGAGGACGGCGCGCATCTCGTCAGTGCGGCCCTTGAACACCTCGGGCGGCACCAGACCCGCGACATGCGGGGTGTACGGGGTGTAGCCCGTCCACGGCAGGGTGACTTGCTGGACGGCGCGGAAGGAGCGTGGCGCGTGCGCGGCTACCCAGCCGACTACGGCCGGGTCGACGACCAGCGCTTGGTGGCTCCGGCCTCGCGACTCCTGCGCGAGGCTGCGACGGCCTTCGACACCCAGCGGCTGCGTGTACAGAATGATGTTGGCTTCGATCGCCGATGCCGGCAAATGGCGCAGCGGGCCCTCACCCCGCAACTCGTCGGTAATGATCACGACTTTGTACGTGCGGCGGGCATACGAACCGAGGGCAGCGACGTAACCGGGCGTGCTCTCCGTGATGTCGGCCCGCACGCTCAGCCGGGTGACGCCCCACCTGGCCTCTTCCACATTGGGCTGAGAGGCGTTTAGGCCGAGCAGCCGCAGCACGCTGACCACCGCCTTGCCGACCTTCCGGGCGTCCCTCAACTGACCCAGCCGGTCCCAGGCGTCGAGGCCGGAGACGGCGTTCTGCACCAGCGCCTCGCCTGAGGCGTAGTGGTCCGCCCACCAACGGGCGCTGCCGCCGGACGAGTCGGGCCTGGGCGCGTCTGGGTGGGCCACACCCGCCAGGAAGCGGGAGAGAACTTCTCCGGCCGGCTCGGCCGGCTCTGGCAAGGACTGCCCCCGACGGGCGAACGTCAGGAGCTCCTCCGCCGCCACCGTCTCACCGCGGTCCAGGAGATCCCGGATCCGGCTCGCGTCTTGCTCCGTCAGCCGCACCTGCCCGAGCTGGCGGCGCAGGTCGTCGCTGCGCTCCTGCTCCAAGAGGCGCAGGTCCTCGGCGACCTGCTTGACGGCGCGCAGGGGCTCCCCGAAGCTCCCGCCGTGGGCCTCGCCCTCCAAGTCCAGCAGTCGGCCGGTGAACTCGCGCTCCACCTCGTGAGTCAGCAGGTTCTGCGCGCGGACCCGGGCCAGCGCCAGTTGGGCCCTGCGGTGCTCCTTGGCGCACCGGTCCTTCCACTGGCCAGCCGCATCGGAGAGCGCCTGCCGCTGCTCGGCGAGCTGGACTGCCGTGAGTTCGACGCCGGGCACCTCGCCCTGGGAGATCCGGTTCAGCAGACGTTCGGCGAGGTGCAGGTCACCGCAGGCGCGGTGCCAGGCGAGGGCGCGGGCCGGGTCATGCGGGCTCAGCATGTCCGCGAGCACGGAGAACGCCTCCGCGGCGGCGACGTCGGGCAGGTACCTGCCGTTCTCCGAGCGCCAGGACAGGCCCGGCAGCATCAGCAGCGCGTCCGCCGGCGGTGGGAACCGGATGTCCTCGTCCCTGGGCACGGGCGTGTAGGAACGGTGGAGCCATCGCACCAGCAGGTCGAACAGCGCGCCGCCCACACCCGGGGGCCGCCCCGCCTCCTTGGCCGCCTCGAGCGCCGCCAGCAGCTCGTGGCCGATGGCGCCGCTACCCGAAGTCGCCGGCGCCTCGGCGGCGCGCAGGGCCGCCTTCAGGAGGTCCTGGACACTCTTGATGTGCGTGCGGAGCTGAAGGCGGGCGCCGGAGTGGATGTCGTTCTTGGCCTGCTTGGTGGTGCGCTTGACCCGGTCGGTCTCGTCGATCAGGCGGTCCGCGGCATCGATGCGCCGGAAGTGCTCCTCCATCAGCCTGGACAGCTTCTCTGCGCCGGACTTGCCACCCTTACTGGCCCACTCCTCGATGGCGTGCAGGGTCGCGCCGAGTACCCCTTCGGGCCCGGCCAGCGTCTGTAGGACGACCGTGGCCCGCTGGTAGCGGATCTTCCGCTTCGGCAGGTCGACCGCGAGCTGACGGGCCTGGTCGGCGACCTTCTCGAACCGGTTGGCCTCTGCGGCCGCGGCGCCGGTGCGCAGACCTCCCGGAGTGATCTCCGCGCCCTTGCGGACGGCGAGCACCAAGCCATCGAGAGCCCTTGCCCAAGGGTCCGGAAGACCGGGGACGGACGTCTGGTCGCCGGTAAGGGCGCTGCTCGCCCAGTGGGCCGAGATACCGCTACGTACGGCTGCCGTCAATACCATGAACTGGGCGTCGCGGTCGTCCTCCAGGGGACGGCTTTGCGTGACGGCGTCCAGGAATTCCTCGGCCTTCACCTGCAGGTCGGAGGCTGAGGCGGGTGAATCATGGAACGCGGCGTCCGCGAAGGCAAGGGCGAGCGTGCGGTGTTCCGAAACGCCGGCGGCACGGCTCACCCAGTACGCCTCGGCGATTCGGCCCTCAGCGACCAGGGCTTCCACGGTGGCTTCCGCTCCGGCCCAGCCGTCGGCTGAGGCGGGATTCGCTTCGTCGGCGTCGGACTCGGCGCGGCACGGGGCGGCGGGGACAGCGGCCTCACGCTGGTTCTCACCGGTCCGGGCCTCGTCGTCGTGGTGTTCGCCGCAGCCCGGGGAGGTGGCCTCCCACTGGACTTGGGCGGCGCCGGTGGCCTGGGCCGCCACCGCCTCGGGTTGGTCGACGGCTTCGGTCTCAGGGCCGGGGAGGACGACCGCCGTCGTCGCTGCCGCGACCGGTTTCGGGATGTTCGCGCTGCTGAGCGAGTCCCCGGTCCCTCCGTCGTGAGACGCAGGCGTGTCGCCTTGTCCGCGAGTCCCGTCGTCCGCGCCCTGCGGAGTGGTTTCGCCTTCCCGGCCGGGGATTTCATCCTGGGGAGCCGGGCCGGAGTCCGTCTCGCCGCTCCCTTCGTCGGGAGGGACACGGTCCGTACCGGCACTCGCCGCGGAGTCCCTCTCCGCCTCGGACGCCGTAATGTCGGCCACCGGTTCACCACGGAGCTCACGGAGCTTCCGCTCGAACTGCGCGACCTGGTCGACGAGGGTCTGCCGCATCAGGTCACTGATGGCCTGCTCAAGCAACCCCACCGCCTCGTCGTGCGCCTGCACGACCTTGGCGATCTCCTCAGCGATCCGCCCCCGTTCCCGTTCTTCCTCGCGAAGCCGCTCGGTCAGCGCCGCGGCCTCGACCCAGCCGGCATCCGGACCCCAGGGGTCGGAGGGCTCCGCGCCTTCGGCCGCGGCGGGTACCACCTCAGCGAAAGCATCGGCGAGGGACTGCCGTTCCCGCATCCAGGACGTCACGGCGATCAGCAAGGCCTCGTGTCCGGCAGGCTGCCGTCCGTCCCTGATCGCAGCGGCGAACGCCTCCAGCCGGTTCACGAGTTCAGCGGCTCCCTCGCGAAGCCCGGTGGTTCGCAGCGACAGGATGTCGGGGGCCGGCGCAGTCGGCGCCTGAGCCCTCGTCGTAGAGTCGGCGTCCTCGCCGACCGCCGCTCCACCCTCTGTCTCATCACTCCGCATCGCCGGGGTACAGGAGGGGCGCTCCCAGATGTCGGCCGCCACCGGTTCTCCCTTGACGGCCACCGCCGTCCGGAGTTCCTTGCCATGGCTCTCCGTGAACCGGTGAGTCGGCAAGTGCGTCGCGAACGTCAACCCGTACAAGACCAGTTGCGCGAGTTCGGGCGGCAGCATCTCGAGCATCCGGACGAGCTGATCCAGATCCGGATCCTCAAGGAAATCCCCCTGGCCAAGCTCCACGAGCTGCGTGCAGCCCACACGCAGGCCGCAACAGCACAGGACGTGCAGGGTTTCCTCAGGAGCCCGGCTGATCCAGAGCCGTGCGCCTGGCGGTCGCCGACGAGCGGCGGGGGCGGGTGCACCGGGGTAGTTCAGGAGTACCGGACTGTGAGCCTTCTCGACATGGCGCATCATCCGCAACACCAACTGGGGCCTCCTCAGAAGCCACTGCCGGAACTCAGAAACTGAATGCATCGCCCAGCCCCCTTGCGTCCCGGTACTCAGTCCGTGGCCAGCAGGCCGACAGCCCTACGGACCCACCCCCCGTGGGTCACTCCGGTCGGGCCTCGTACCGATAAGTGTGATGGGCAGCAGTCTTACCAGAGAACGCTGACAAATGAGCACTCGTCAGCACGGAATGTGAACTCCCAAAGTTGCCACGCCCCTCGTATGTCACACTTGCCCAGTTGCTCTCGCTGACTGCCCCGACGCGGTCCACCACTCCCCGGTGACCTCGTACGTCACCGCGGCGGTCGGCACGGCCGGGGGCTTCGGCTTCTCCTCGGTGTCGAGAACGCCGTAGCCGACGAGGCCGCCGCAGGCGAGCAGCAGGACGGCTGCGATCGCCACTCC
>NZ_JBSGZJ010000100.1:0-18389 GCF_053610925.1 Streptomyces sp. NPDC054847
GAGGCCGAGTCCCAGTACCGTTCTGCGGCTCGCGCCGCCCGGAGAATGCCGTTCCATGCTGCCCTTTCCTTGGCGAATGTCTTCTCGTACCGGGTTCTCAGCGACGGCGGCCGGCGAGGGTCAGGTCCTGGCGGAGGGCGTCGAGCGCCGGTTTCGCCGCGTAGTTCTCGTCGAGGACGTTGGCCGCGCCCTCGCCCTCGAAGGTGCCGGGCACCCACGAGTACTTGTCGGTGAAGCCCCAGACCGTGAAGTCGGTGCAGCGCCGGGTGACGAGGCAGGCGCCCAGCAGCACGCTGTAACCGCGCGCCTGCGCCTGGAGCTTGATGTTGTCGGCGGGCATCGGCATCCGGACGTCGGCCTCGGTGATCGCGCTCTCCATGCCGAGGTCGTCGAACCGCTTCAGGTTGGCCACGACGTCCCCGGGGAAGCCGTACTGGACGGCGAAGTGGCCCTGGAGGCCGACGCCGTGGACCGGCACGCCCTCCCGGCGCAGCTGCTTCACCAGCTCGTACAGGGCGGTGCTCTTCGCGTTGACGCCTTCGATGTTGTAGTCGTTGATGTAGAGCTTCGCGCCCGGGTCGGCCTGGTGGGCCCAGCGGAAGGCGTCGGCGATGTAGCCGGGGCCCAGGTTGCGCAGCCAGATGCTGTCGCGCAGCGTCCCGTCGTCGTTGAACGCCTCGTTGACGACGTCCCACTGCCAGATCCGGCCCTTGAAGTGGCGTACCTCCTCGGTGACGTGGCGGCGCAGGATCTCCCTGAGTTCCTCGGGCGTGAAGGAGCCCTCGGTCACCCAGGCGGGGAGCTGGTTGTGCCAGACGAGCGTGTGGCCGCGCACCAGTTGCTTGTGGGAGCGGGCGAAGTCGACGAGCCCGTCCGCGGCGGCCCAGTCGTGCTTGCCGCGCTCGGGTTCGGTGAGCTGCCACTTCATCACGTTCTCCGCGGTGACCGACGAGAACTCGCGGGCCACCGTCTCGCGGTAGGTGCTGTCTTCGGCGAGGGCGGAGGTGTCGACGGCCGTGCCGATCCGCAGTCCGGCCTTTCTGCCGAGGGCGCCGAGGGTCGGGTCGCCCGCGGAGCCCTTCGAGGGCGCCACGGTCTCCTCGCCGGCGCCCGCGGCGCCGGCCGGGGCGGCCGCGGAGGCGGCGGGCAGCGTGAAGGTGGCGAGAAGTCCTGCCGTTGCGGCGCTGATCGCCAGGGCACGGGTCACCTTGAGCACGGATGTTCCCCTTCGGTGGGGCGGAGCCTTCCGGAGAGCCCGGGAGGGCGTCTTCGAAACTTTCGAAAGTAGCTCCGCAATTTTCTGTGGAACCTAGGGCCTGGCAAATCGGTGGGTCAATCCCCCTGCACGGAAGTCGCACCCACGGGTGTGTGAGCCCCGGCAAGATCAGCGGGAGATGCGATGCTCGGAAGCGACGCATCCGAACGCCGTAGGCGCAGGGAGGCCTGACCCCATGTCACAGAACAGGTCGCAGGAGAGCTCGCGGCAGCGGACCCGGCAGATGCCGCCGGACGGCGGCTGGGTCAATCCGCTGAGGGACCCGCTGGACAGGCGGCTGCCCCGTATCGCCGGCCCCTCCGGACTGGTCATCTTCGGCGTGACCGGGGACCTGTCGCGCAGAAAGCTGATGCCGGCCGTCTACGACCTGGCCAACCGCGGGCTGCTGCCTCCGGGCTTCTCGCTCGTCGGCTTCGCCCGCCGGGAATGGCAGGACCAGGACTTCGCCGAGGTGGTGCACCAGGCCGTCCGGGACCACGCCCGTACGCCGTTCCGCGAGGAGGTGTGGCGGCAGCTTTCGGAGGGAATGCGGTTCGTCCAGGGCGACTTCGGCGACGACGCCGCATTCGAGCACCTCAGGTCGACCGTCGACGACCTCGACAGGGCCCAGGGCACCGGCGGCAACTTCGCCTTCTACCTCTCCGTGCCGCCGAAGTTCTTCCCCGAGGTCGTCCAGCAGCTCAAGGACCACGGCCTGTCCGACGCACCCGAGGGCTCCTGGCGACGTGCGGTCATCGAGAAGCCTTTCGGCCACGATCTGGCGAGCGCCTGCGAACTCAACGAGATCGTGCACGAGGTGTTCGCACCCGACGAGGTCTTCCGCATCGACCACTACCTGGGCAAGGAGACCGTTCAGAACATCCTGGCGCTGCGGTTCGCCAACTCCCTTTTCGAGCCGATCTGGAACCGGTCGTACGTCGACCATGTACAGATCACGATGGCCGAGGACATCGGCATCGGCGGCCGGGCCGGCTACTACGACGGCATCGGCGCCGCCCGTGACGTGATCCAGAACCACCTCCTCCAGCTGCTGGCGCTGACCGCGATGGAGGAGCCCGCCTCCTTCGACGCCGCGTCCCTCGTCACCGAGAAGCTCAAGGTCTTCAAGGCCGTCAAGCTCCCGGCGGACCTGGCCCGGTCCACCGTGCGCGCGCAGTACGCGGCGGGCTGGCAGGGCGGCGAGAAGGTCGTCGGCTACCTCCAGGAGGAGGGCATCGCCCCCGACTCCAGGACCGACACGTACGCCGCGATCAAGCTGGAGATCGACAACCGCAGGTGGGCGGGCGTCCCCTTCTATCTGCGCACCGGCAAACGGATCGGCCGGCGCGTCACCGAGATCGCGGTCGTCTTCCAGCGCGCCCCCCACTCGCCGTTCGACTCCATGGCGACCGAGGAGCTCGGCCAGAACGCCCTGGTCATCCGCGTCCAGCCGGACGAGGGCGTGACCGTGCGGTTCGGCTCCAAGGTGCCGGGTACATCGATGGAGCTGCGCGACGTGACGATGGACTTCGCCTACGGAGAGTCGTTCACCGAGTCCAGCCCCGAGGCGTACGAGCGCCTCATCCTCGACGTGCTGCTGGGAGACGCCAACCTCTTCCCGCGCACGGAGGAGGTGGAGGAGTCCTGGCGGATCCTCGACCCCGTCGAGGAGTTCTGGGACCGCAGCGGAAAGCCGGCGCAGTACCCGGCCGGCACCTGGGGGCCCGCCGAAGCGGACGACATGCTCGCACGAGACGGACGGAGCTGGCGAAGGCCATGAAGATCGACCTCACCGACACCACGGCCGGCAAGATCAACAAGGCGCTCGTCCGGGGCCGCCGCGCCATCGGCACCCCCGCCGTCGGCATGGTGCTCACCCTGGTCATCGTCACCGACGAGGAGAACGCCTACGACGCCATCAAGGCGGCGGGCGACGCCTCCCGCGAACACCCCTCCCGCACCCTGGTCGTCATCAAGCGCCACGCCCGCTCGCCGCGCGACCGCCACGACACCCGCCTCGACGCCGAGGTGCGCCTCGGCAGCGACGCCGGAGCCGGCGAGACGGTGCTGCTGCGGCTGCACGGCGAACTCACCCATCGAGCGGACTCGGTGGTGCTGCCGCTGCTGCTGCCCGACGCGCCCGTCGTCGTCTGGTGGCCGGTGGACGCCCCGCCCGTCCCCGCCAAGGACCCGCTGGGCGCCCTCGCGCAGCGGCGTATCACCGACGCGTACGCCGTGGAGCGGCCGATCGAGGAGCTCGACGCCCGCGCGTCCGGATACGAGCCGGGCGACACCGACCTCGCCTGGACCAGGCTCACCCCGTGGCGTTCCATGCTCGCTGCCGCGCTGGACCAGGCCCGTGCCGAGGTCGTCTCCGCGGTGGTCGAGAGCGAGGCCGACAATCCCAGCGCCGAGCTGCTCGCCCGCTGGTTCGCCGACCGGCTGAAGGTGCCGGTCGAGCAGGTCGTCACCGACGGGCCGGTCGTCACCGCGGTCCGGCTCCGCACCGCCGACGGAGAGATCCACATCGACCGCCCGGAGGGGCCCGTCGCCCGGCTCAGCATCCCGGGGCAGCCCTCCCGTGTCCTCGCGCTGAAAGTACGCAGCACCGCGGAGCTCATCGCGGAGGAACTGCGCCGGCTCGATCCGGACGAGGCCTATGCCGCGGCGCTGCACGCGCAAATCACCGCCCCTGCGCCCAAATCGGCGCCGGACAGCGCCTGAACGACACCCGACGCAACTCTCCGCGATTGCGCGGTAACTCGATCGCGGGGTGGGGCCTCCGCTGTTCCGCGGCCCCGCCCCGCCTCGGTGTGAAGGCATTGTGAGGTGCCGTCAAAAAACCTCCTCCTTCAATGAATCTGCACACCGAATGCTCAGGCGGCACACCGTCTCCCGATTCCGGTCCCTCGTCCTGCCTCTGTCCTGACCTGCGACGATCTGTGTCTGTGCGGGAATGTCCAGTTCTCTGCGGGATGACCGGCCGAGTACCCGGCGCGCGAATCTGGCGATCTCGTGAAGGAGATGGCGTCAATTCATGTAGGGACGTCCACGCGGCGGTAATTAGGTGCCGTTCTCGCTGGCAATCCGCTTGGCGTGATTGGCTGCTCAACGGCCTTACGTGCTTTGATCCTTCGCACCGCGGGATTCGAAGAAGGGTTCCCGGATCCGGGAATCCCCCCACGCCCGCCAGGCGGCCGGTACCGCTCTTTTTCGTGCCGGGCGCTGCAATATCGAAATATCCATCCGAAGGGAACTTCTCATGAGCTTCGTCCCCACCCAGGAGATCGCCGACTCCGAGCTGGACAACATCGCCGGCGGTCTCCACAGCGCCACGGTGAGCAACGCCACCGCCGCCCTTGACAGCATCGCCCCGGTCTCCGGCACCGTCGCCACCGTGACGGGCGTCGTCGAGGGTGCCACCGGCATCAACACCGCGGCCATCACCGGCCCGGTCACCGGTCTCGTCGCCGGCCTGTAAGACCCGCGGCTCGCCGGCACCCCTCTGCCGGCATTGCCGAGCCGTGTGCCCCGGAGCCGGCCAGGTTCCGGGGCGCACGGCCGCGCGTGGTTCCGGCGCCATCGCCCCCCGCGCGGGCCCGCCCACCGCACGAAGTGCGGCCGGACGACGCCCAGTTCCCCCGTAACCCCAGGCAGTTGAGGGAAGAGCATCGTGCAGTTCCGCCAACAGGCCCTTTCCAAACTGCAGTCACCGGAAGAGATCGACCTTCCGGTCCGCTTCGCCCGGCCGCAGGGGCTGCTCGTTCTCACCGTCACCGTCGTCGTCATGATCGCGGCAAGTATGTGGGCGGTGATGGGCAAGGTGTCCTCCACGGTCGACGCGCCGGGCATCCTCACCCACGCCCAAGGCAGTTACGTGCTGCAGAGCCCGGTCGCGGGCCAGGTCACGGAGGTCCTTGCCCAGGAGGGCGACAGGCTCCGCGCCGACGCGCCCCTGCTGAAGGTCAGCACCCCGCAGGGCGTCACCGTCGTGCGCGCCATCGCCGCCGGCCGGCTGACCACCCTCGTCACCGCGATCGGCTCCGTCGTCACCCCCGGCGCGGACGTCGCGGCCGTCGAACGGATCGAGAAACCGGACGACCCCCTGATGGCCGTGCTGTACCTGCCCGCGGAGAACGCCTCCACCGTGCCCGTCGGCGCCAAGGTCGACCTGAGCGTCCAGTCCGTGGCCACGCAGAAGTACGGCGTGCTGCGCGGCCGCGTCAAGACGGTCGGCAGGACCGCCCAGAGCAGCCAGCGGATCACCGCGTTCCTCGGCAGCAGCCAGTTGGGCGAGCAGTTCTCCCGCGCCGGTCAGCCCGTCTCCGTACTGGTCGAACTGGACACCGCCCCGGGCACGGAGTCCGGATACCGGTGGTCGTCGTCCGACGGGCCGCCGTACGCGCTCGAATCCATGACCCTGACCGGCGGCGCCGTCCACCTTGCCGAGCAGCGCCCGATCGATTGGCTGCTGCCGTGACCCGGACCGAGAACAACGCACACCGGCCCCAGCAGCAGTTGCCGCCGGCAGCCGGCCGCGGCAAGCACCGGCCCGAGGCGCCCGCGCAGAGCGGACGCCGCGGGACGCGCCGCGCCGCGCCGCCGCCCCGCCGCAAGCAGCAGCGGCGCGGCAGCAGGCCCCGAACCGTGCGCACCCCCACCGTGCTCCAGATGGAGGCCGTGGAGTGCGGGGCGGCCGCCCTCGCGATGGTGCTCTCCCACTACGGCCGTCATGTGCCGCTGGAGGAGCTCCGCATCGCCTGCGGCGTCTCCCGCGACGGCTCACGCGCCAGCAACGTCCTGAAGGCGGCGCGCAGTTACGGCCTCGCCGCAAAGGGCATGCAGATGGAGGCCACCGCGCTCGCCGAGGTGCAGCCGCCCGCCATCCTGTTCTGGGAGTTCAACCACTACGTCGTCTACGAGGGCACGGGCCGCAGGTTCGGCCGCCGCGGGGTCCACATCAACGACCCCGACAAGGGACGCCGTTTCGTCCCCGCGGAGGACTTCGACACCAGCTTCACCGGGGTGGCCCTCGTCTTCGAGCCGGACCGGAACTTCCGTAAGGGCGGCCGCAAGCCGGGCATCATGGCGGCGGTCCCCGCCAGGCTGCGCGGCACCGCGGGCACCCTCTTCGCCGCCTTCCTCGCGAGTCTCCTCCTCGTCGCGGTGGGCGCGGCCGTGCCGGCGCTCAGCCGCACCTACATCGACATGTTCCTGATCGGCCGGCAGACCTCGCTGCTCGGGACCCTGTTCGCCGCCATGGCGGCGACGGTGGCACTGACGGCCGTGCTCACCGGACTCCAACAGGCGAACCTGCTGCGCGGGCGGATCATCTCCTCCACCCTGAGCAGTGCCCGCTTCCTGCGCCATCTCCTGCGGCTGCCCGTCACGTTCTTCGCCCAGCGCAGCCCGGCCGACCTGGTGCAGCGACTGCAGTCCAACGACGCGGTGGCGGAGACCCTCGCGCGGGACCTCGCGGCGGCCGCCGTCGACGGCGTGGTGGTGATCCTCTACGCCGCGCTCCTGTGGAGCTACGACCCCCAGCTCACCGTCGTGGGCGTGCTGATCGCCCTGCTCAACGTCGTGGCGATGCGCATCGTCATCAGACTGCGCGCCACCCACACCCAGAAGCTGCGCGCCGACAGCGCCCGGCTCACCAACACCTCGTACACCGGTCTGCAGCTGATCGAGACCATGAAGGCGACCGGCGGGGAGTATGGCTTCTTCCGCCGGTGGGCCGGCCAGCACGCCACGACCCTCGACGTCCAGCAGCGCCTCGGCGTCCCCAGTGCGGTCCTGGCCGTCGTCGCCCCGACCCTCGCCACGCTCAACAGCGCCCTCATCCTGTGGATCGGCGGTCTGCGGGCCGTGGAAGGCCATATATCGATCGGTCTCCTTGTCGCCTTCCAGGCGCTGGTGGCCCGCTTCACCGCCCCGATCACCCGGCTGAACGGAGTGGCGGGCCGGATCCAGGACTTCGCCGCGGACGTCGCCAGGCTCAAGGACGTCGAGAGCTTCCCCGTCGACCCCCTCTACTCCCGCGAGGAACCGGACCCGAGCAGCCGCCGGCTCAAGGGACATGTGACGCTCGAGAACATCACCTTCGGCTACAGCCCGCTCGACGCGCCGCTGCTGAGCGGCTTCTCGCTGACCGTCGGACCGGGCCGGCAGGTCGCCCTCGTCGGCGGCTCCGGGAGCGGCAAGTCCACGGTCTCCCGGCTGATATCGGGTCTCTACACGCCGTGGGAGGGCACCATCCGGATCGACGGCCGGCTGCTGGCGGACATCCCCCGCGGGGCGCTCGCCGCCTCCGTCTCCTTCGTCGACCAGGACATCTTCCTCTTCGAGGGCACCGTCCGCGACAACGTGACCCTGTGGGACCCCTCCATCCCCGACGAGGCCGTGGAGAACGCACTGCGGGACGCGGCCGTGCACGACGTGATCATGCGCCGTCCCGACGGCATCCACAGCCGCGTCGAACAGGACGGCCGCAACTTCTCCGGCGGACAGCGCCAGCGCCTCGAGATCGCCCGCGCCCTGGTCCGCCGGCCCAGCATCCTGGTGCTCGACGAGGTCACCAGCGCCCTGGACGCGGAGACCGAGCGCCTCATCATCGACAACCTGCGCCGCCGGGGCTGCGCGTGCGTGGTCATCGCCCACCGGCTGAGCACCGTGCGCGACAGCGACGAGATCGTGGTGCTGGACCACGGCTCCGTCGTCGAACGGGGCCGCCACGAGGAACTGGTGGCCGCCCAGGGACCGTACGCCGCACTCGTCAAGGAGCACTGACGTGTCATCCGTACCCCCGGCGGCCACCGCTTTCCACCAGGCCCACGAGCAGTCCGACGCGGTGCTCCACGCACTCGGCGGCCTCGGCGCGCCCGTCGACACCACCGGCCTGCGCAGCCTGCACCTGGAGGGGCCGCAGGTGATGTGGCTCGTCGTGGGCGGCGCCCTGGACCTGTTCGCCGTGGACGCGGCGGAAGAGGGCCACTGGCACTTCCTCGGCCGGCTCGAACCGGGCACGCTGCTCCTCGGCCCGGTCGAGGGCCCCCGGCACACCCTGACGGGCCGGCCCTCGCAGGACTGCGTGCTGCGCCGGATCCCGCTGCGGGAGCTGTACGTACCGGACCAGGCGTACCCGCCCGCCTATCAGGACCCGTACGGCCGGACGGCGGCCACCCAGCTCGAGTACGCCTTCGGGCTCGGCGTGGGCCGCGGTCTGGGGGTGCTCTTCGAGGCGCCGCTCGAGGGCCGCCCGGCCGGCGAGGAGGCGATGGCCGACGACGACGTCCTGTGGATGCAGGTCGAGCCGGGCAGCGTGCAGTACGGGGCCTCCTACAGCGCGGAGGCGGCGGGCGATCTGCTCGTCGAGGGCTCCATGTGGCAGAGCATGGTGAACCAGCAGTACCGGCTGCTGTCCGCGGTCGACGGCTGGATCGAAGCGCTGGAGCGCGCGCACGAGGACCGGACGGCCGCAGGCATCAAGGCGGGCGCCGATGTGCGCGCCCGGGCCGACGAGGCGCTGCTCGCCTCCATCGGCAGGCCGGACCGTGCCACCCGCGGCGCCGGCGGCGCGGACGGCGACGACACGCTGCTGGCGGTGTGCCGGCACGTCGCGGACGCCGCCGGGATCGCGCTCACCGAACCCCCGAGGGGCGGCCCGGCGGACGACCGCGTCGGCCCCGTCGAACGCATCGCCGTGGCCTCCCGTGTCCGTACCCGGCCCGTGCGTCTCCAGGGCCGCTGGTGGCGCACCGACGCCGGCCCGCTGGTGGGCCACCGGGCCGCCTCCGGCGCCCCCGTCGCACTGATCTGGCGCCGTGGACGCTACGAAGCGGTCAACCCGCTCACCGGCTCCCGCACCCGGGTCGGCAGCGACAACGCGGACGACTTCGAGGAACGCGCCGTCATGTTCTACCGGCCGCTGCCCGAGCGGCCCGCCAGCATCTGGCGGCTGGCCCGCTTCAGCCTCCGCGGCAGCCGCAAGGACCTGCGGAACCTGTCCGTCGCCGGCCTCGTCACCGTCGGCCTCGGCGCGCTGGTGCCGATCGCGACCGGACAGATCCTGGGCGTGTACGTGCCCAAGGCGGAGAGCGGCCTGATCGTGCAGGTCTCGCTCGCCCTCATGGTCACGAGCATCGTCTCGGCCGCGTTCATGCTGCTGCAGAACCTCACCGTCCTGCGGATGGAGGGCCGGATCGAGAGCACCCTCCAACCCGCCGTCTGGGACCGGCTGCTGCGGCTGCCGACCAAGTTCTTCGCCGAGCGGTCGACCGGGGAACTGGCGAGCGCGGCCATGGGCATCAGCTCGATGCGCCGCGTGCTGTCCGGCATCGGCCCGGTGGCCCTGCAGTCCACCACGGTCGGTGCGATGAACGTCGTGCTGCTCCTCTGGTACAGCGTTCCGCTGGCGCTCGCGGCCATCGGCATGCTGCTCGTCATCGGCGCGGTGTTCCTCGGCATGGGGCTGTGGCAGGTCCGCTGGCAGCGCAAGCTGGTGGAACTCTCCAACAAGCTCAACAACCAGGCGTTCCAGACCCTGCGCGGCCTGCCCAAGCTGCGGGTCGCCGCGGCGGAGAGCTTCGCGTACGCGGCGTGGGCGCGGCAGTTCGCCCGCTCCCGCGAACTCCAGCAGCGGGTCGGCCGTATCAAGAACCTGACCACCGTGCTGGACGCGGTCTATCTGCCGCTCTGCTCGCTCATCATGTTCATGCTGCTCGCGGGACCGGCACGCGGGTCCATGTCGGCGGCCGAGTTCCTCACCTTCAGCACCGCCGTCACCATGCTGCTGACGTCCGTCACCCAGCTCACCGGCGTGCTGGTGTCGGCGGCCGCCGCGCTGCCCATGTTCGAGCAGGTGCGCCCCATCCTCGACGAGGCCCCCGAAGTGCGCGGTGCGAGCGCGCAGCCGGGCACCCTGTCCGGCGCCGTCGAGGCCAGGAAGCTCACCTTCCGGTACGCCGACGACGGCCCGCCGGTCCTCGACGACGTGTCGCTCCAGGTGCGGCAGGGCGAGTTCGTGGCGATCGTCGGCCCGAGCGGGTGCGGCAAGTCGACGCTGCTGCGGCTGCTCATCGGCTTCGACCGGCCCCTCTCCGGCACGGTCCTCTACGACGGCCAGGACCTGGCCGCGCTGGACCCCGCCGCCGTGCGCCGGCAGTGCGGTGTCGTGCTCCAGAACGCCCAGCCGCTCACCGGGTCGATCCTCGACTGCATCTGCGGCGCGGAGACCTTCTCGCAGGACGAGGTCTGGGAGGCCGCGGAGATGGCGGGCCTGGCGGAGGACATCAAGCGGATGCCGATGGGCCTGCACACCCTGATCTCCTCCGGCGGCGCGATCTCCGGCGGTCAGCGGCAGCGGCTGATGATCGCCCAGGCCCTGGTGCGCCGCCCGCGCATCCTCTTCTTCGACGAGGCCACCAGCGCGCTCGACAACGAGACGCAGCGCGTGGTCATCGAGAGCACCCGCCGGCTGGACGCCACCAGGGTCGTGATCGCCCACCGGCTGTCCACCGTGATGGACGCGGACCGGGTGATCGTGATGGAGGAGGGCCGGGTCGTCGAGGAGGGCCGGCCCGCAGAGCTGCTCGCCGACGCGGGCGGCCGGCTCCACGGCCTGGTACGGCGGCAGCTGGCGTGAGCGGGGGACAGCGGGCCGGCGTGGCGCGGACTACCGCCTTCGGTGCGTGCCGCCGCCGCCCGTGAGGAGGGCGTCGCCGACGAGCCTCACCCCGCGCGCCAGCCGCCCGAGCTGCTCGAGCTCGACCGCGTACAACCGGATCGTGTTCTCGATGACGCTCTCCGCCACGCCCAGCGGAGGCAGTTCGCACCGGGAGGTCTGCAGGGCTGTCCGTACCGCGCGCATCTCGTGCTGTATCTGGAGCTGTGCGTGCCGGGCGAGCAGGACGGGGTGCCTGTTGAGGGTCGAGTAGCCGGCATAGCGGGCGGGCAGCAGATCGCGCAGCCAGCGCGCGGCGGTCCGCTCCCAGTCATGGCTGCCGGGTGCCTTGACCTGGCAGGGCCAGTCCGGATCGACCGGGGAGAGGGTTCGGGACATTCGACGTCGCTCCGGGTGGTGCCGATGAACTCTGATCGAGAGAGGTGCGGCGGTCCCGGCCCAGGGGTTGACCGGGACCGCCGAGGGCGTCCGCGGCGGAATGCGGAGCCCGGATTGAACACCGGAGGACGGCGCGAGGAGGGAGCGCCGTACCCGGGTGTTCGGTTGGTGAGGGCTCGGGTGCGGCCCTCATGGCTACGGAGGACACCGGCGCCAGAAGCAGTAAATATATATACCGTCGAGTACGCAAGGGTATGAAAAATTTCATGCACCGCTGGGCATGAAAAATACCGGTAAGAGACCGGTTCGAGCACCGAAAGCCAGGCGGTTCAGTCGTCCAGGAAGAAGTCGTGCTGATCCGCCACCTGCTCGTAGCCCTCCAGCCGCACCTGCGTCCGCTCCGGATCGGCGTCCGCCATGGCCTGCAGCACGGCGGCGGACAGCACCCCGGGAGCGGCGTACGAGTCGAACACCAGCCGCGACCCCGTCCCCGCGGTCAGCGTCACATCGGCCTCCTCCACCAGCGGCCCCAGCGTCAGATCGGTGATCAGCGCGACCCGCAGACCGGTGCGGCGGGCCGCCCGCAGCGCCGCGAGCGTCTCGTTGGCGTGCCGGGGCATCGCGAAGGCCAGCACCCACGTGCCGCCCGCCTCCCGGGACTGCAGCAGCGCGTCGTAGGCGACGCTGCCGCCGCGGGTCACCAGCCGCACATCCGGATGGATACGGCGCGCCGCGTACGCGAAGTACTCCGCGAGCGAGACGGAGATCCGCAGCCCGAGAACCGTCAGCGGCATCGAGAAGGCCAGTTCCCGGCCGATGCCGAGCACCCGGTCGGTGTCGGCCAGTACCCGCCGCAGGTTCTCCAGGTTCTGGATCTCGGCGTCGACGGCCGCCTGCAACTCGTTCCGGCGGATCTCCGCACGGGTCTCCGGCGAACCGGCCACCGCGCTCAGCGCGATCGGCTGCAACGCCTCCCGCAGCGCCGGGTAGCCGCTGTAGCCGAGGGACGTCGCGAACCGGGTCACCGATGGCTGGCTGACACCGACCCGCTCCGCGAGGTCGGTGATCGACAGGAACGCGGCCTCGGTCAGGTGGTCGATGATGTACTGCGCGATGCGCCGCTGACCAGGGGAGAGGCGGTGGCCGCCGAGCAGTGCGAGCACCCGCTCCGCGGGAGCGGGCTGCTGCTCCTCGGGCGGTCCGCCCGGGGTGATCGCGGCGGCCTGCGCACGTTCCTGCTGCCCTGATGGCACCGGTGTGCCCCCTTCTATGTGCAACTCCTGCTCAACATAGCCCACCGGCCGCGCCGGTCAGGGTGATCGTCCACGCGAGCGCAGGCCCACCGGGCCCGCGTCGAGGAGATGCGCCGCCCGTACGGCCGGGAGCATGCTGGCAGGGTGACCCGGTACGGCGACGACGTGCCAGGGGCCCCCGCCCAGGAAGGCCCGGACCCCGTACACAGGCACGGCGAAGACCCGCAGGCGGACGAGCTCGCCATGGTCCTCGCCCAGGCCGAGGTCAGCGCCATCGAGGCGGTCGGGGGCTTCGCGGGCGGCCTGTACCTCCGGTCCGCCGCACCGGAGCTGCTGCGCCTGGCGGTGATCGCCGGACTGCCGTCGAAGCTGTTCCGGCACTGGTGGGGCATGCACGTGAACCGCCCCTTCCCGCACTCGGACGTCTACCGCACCGGTCAGCCCGTCTACCTCGGCGACGCCGAGGAGGCCATGCGCCGCTACCCCCAGCTCATGGCCGGCCTGCCGTTCCCCTTCGGATCCCTGTACGTGCCGATCTCCCACGACCGTGAATACTTCGGCGTCCTCGGCGTGCTGCGTCCGGCCACCCCCGGTCAGCCGGTCTCCGAGGCCGACCGGCGGCGCATTCACGAAGTGGGCGACCGGCTCGGCGCCACACTGGCCGCCATGGCGCCTGACCGGCCGCGCATCGAGTGGGACGCCGAACCGCTGGCCGTGACCCTCCAGGCGCTGACCGCCCCGCCCCTGCGCTTCGGCGCGTTCGACTGGAACCTGGAGGCGGGCACGGTGACCGGCGACGAGGGCTGGTGCGCCATCCTCGGCACCGACCCCTCGAAACTGCCGCTCACCGCGGAGGCGGTGGCCGCCCGCATCGAACCGGAGGACGCCTACGGGCTGTGGGCCCTGGCCCGCCGCTCCGCCGAGTCGGACCGGCCGGTCACCCGCAGGCTCCGCCTCCAGGGCGCCGACGGCCGGCCTCACCTGCTCGAGCTCACCGGCCGCCGCAGACGCCCCACGGACGAGACGACGGCCACCCACCTGACCGGATACCTGGTCGACCTCGGGGCCGGACCGGTCGTCCCCGAGGCCGCCGACCGGCTCCCGGTGGGCATCTGCTCCGTCGACCGCCTCGGACGCATCTCGTATATGAACGAGCACGCGGAGAGGCTCCTCGGCCAGCCCCGCGCCGATCTGATCGGACGCGTCCTGTGGGATGCCGTCGAAGCGTTCGGGCAGGCCGCCCACGAGGACCACTACCGGGCGGCCCTGCTCTCGCCCGACCCCGTTCACTTCCTGCTCAGGGGAACCGGCGAATGGCTGTCCGTCACCCTCTACTCGAGCCTCGACGGTCTCACCGTCACCCTCGACGCGGGCGAACAGCCCACCTACGCCCCGGGATCGGTGGCCTCGCCCGGCGCCGGTCTCGGCTCGCCGGCGGACCGGGCCGTGGCCCTGTACCGCCCGGTCGCCCTCGCCATCGCGCTCACCGAGGCGGTCACGGCACGGCAGGTCTCCGCGGTGGTCACCGAGGAACTGCTGCCCGCGTTCGGCGGCCGCCAGCTGGCGATCTATCTCCTCAGCAACCGTCATCTGTACCTGGCCTGGGAGACAGGGTTCCCGAGGGGCTTCCTCAACCGCTTCGACGGAGTGGGCCTCGACACGAAACTGCCCGGCGTCGAGACGCTCACCTCCGGCCGGCCCCTGTTCTTCGAGTCGATGCAGAACCTCGCCGCCGCCTACCCCGGCATCCCCATGGACGCGCACGTCGGCGCCCGGGCCTTCCTGCCGCTGATCGCCTCGGGCCGCCCCGTCGGATCCTGCATCCTCGGCTTCGACCAGCCCCGCGGGTTCAGCCCCGAGGAGCGCACCGTGCTCACGGCGCTCGCCGGACTCATCGCCCAGGCCCTCGAACGGGCCCGCAGGTACGACTCGGAGGCGGCGCTCGCCCGCGGCCTCCAGGACGCCCTGCTGCCGCACCGGCTCCCCGCCGTCGAGGGGCTCGACACGGTGGCCCGGCACCTGCCTGGCACCCAGGGCATGGAGGTCGGCGGCGACTGGTACGACGTGATCGACACCGGCCGGGGGATGGCGCTCATCATCGGGGACGTCCAGGGCCACGGCGTCCAGGCGGCCGCCACCATGGGACAACTGCGCAGCGCCGTACGGGCCCTCGCCGTCAGCGGTCACACTCCCGTGGAAGTGATGACCGGGACCAACCGGCTGCTCATCGACCTCGACCCCGGCCTCTTCGCCAGCTGCTGCTACATCGTGCTCGACCCGGCCACCGGCCGCGCCGACGCCGTACGCGCCGGCCATCTCCAGCCCCTGCTCCGGCACCCGGACGGCCGCACGGACGTCCTCGCCCTGCCGGGCGGAGTGGTCCTCGGTGTGGACGCCCGCGCCGTGTACCCCGTCACGGAACTGGTCCTGGAGCCCGGCGCGGTGCTCGCCCTGTTCACCGACGGCCTCGTCGAACAGCCCGGCACCGACATCGACCTCGGGATCGAAAGGCTGCGGCACACGTTCTCCGAACTGGGATACGCCCCGCTGTCGGACACCGCCGACCGGCTCATCAACGAGGCCCGCCAGACCCCGGACCGCCCCGACGACATCGCCCTGCTGCTCGCCGCGCGGTGGTCACAGACCACCGGACCGCCCGTCGGCCCCACCCCGTGACCTTTGCGGGCCGCACACCCCGCTGGACCGCGCTCACCCCCGTGCCTCCCCACCGCCCCGACTAACGTGGCCGCATGGACAGGCACGACACGACCGGCCCACGGACCGAGGATCCCGGTTTTCCGGCGCGGACCGCGCCCCGGTGCGGCGGACTCGGCGAACTGGACGAGGCCGTCAGCCACTGCCGCGCCTGCCCGAGACTCGTCGCCTGGCGGGAGCAGGTGGCCACGGACCGGCGTGCGGCCTTCTCCGGCTGGGAGTACTGGGGCCGGCCGGTGCCGGGCTTCGGCCCCGCCGACGCGTCGCTCGCCGTCATCGGCCTCGCCCCCGCCGCCCACGGCGGGAACCGCACCGGCCGCATGTTCACCGGTGACGACTCCGGCGACCTGCTGTTCGCCGCGCTCCACGCTGTCGGCCTCGCCTCACAGCCCACGTCCACGCACCGCGGCGACGGCCTGGTCCTGCACGGTGTGCGCGTCACCGCGCCCGTCCACTGCGCCCCGCCGCAGAACAGGCCGACGACCACCGAGCGGGACACCTGCCGTCCCTGGCTGGCGACCGAGCTGTCACTGCTGACGAACCTGAAGGCGATCGTCGTCCTCGGCGGTTTCGGGTGGCAGGCCCTGCTGCCCGTCCTCGAGGCCACCGGACGCCGGCTGCCCAGGCCGCGCCCCGCGTTCGGGCACGGTGCCCATGTCGTGCTGCCGGGCGACGGCGAACGGTCGGAGCTGCATCTGCTGGGGAGCTACCACCCCAGCAGGCGCAACGTCTCCACCCGGCTGATGACCTTCCGGATGCTCGTCGACGTGCTCCGCGACGCCGCGGGCGTCAGCGGCTCCGCCCGTTGAGAGCCGGCGAGCCCTCCAGCGCGTGCAGCATCTTGTCGGGGGTGAGCGGCAGCTCCCTCAGCCGGACGCCCGTCGCGTGGTGCACCGCGTTCGCCACCGCCGCCGCCGTGCCGACGATGCCGATCTCACCGATGCCCTTGCTGCCCATCGGGTTGAGGTACGGGTCGTCCTCCTCGATCCACTGCGCCTCGACGGAATCCACGTCGGCGCAGACGGGCACGTGGTACGAGGCGAGATCGCACTCCGCATAGTCCCCGAAGCGCTCGTCCATGGTGCTGCCCTCCATCAGTGCCATCCCGATACCCATCGTCATCCCGCCGATGAACTGGGACCGCGCGGTACGGGCGTTGAGGATGCGGCCCGCGGCGAACACTCCGAGCATCCGGCGCACCGCCACCTCGCCCGTCACCGTGTCCACCTGCGTCTCGCAGAAGACGGCGCCGAAGGCGTGCCGCGCGTGGGCGGGCTCCTTGCCCGTCTCCTCCCTGGTGTCGGCCGACACGGTCACGCCCTCCGCCGGCAGCGGCCCGCGCAGGTCCGCGAGGCGCTTGGCCAGGAGGGTGCAGGCCTTGTGGACGGCCCAGCCCCAGGAGGCCGTTCCGCACGATCCTCCGGCCAGCGGCGCCGCCGGCAGGTCGGAGCTGCCGATCTCGACGGTCACCGTCTCCAGCGGCGTGTTCAGCGCCTCCGCGGCGATCTGCGCGAGCACGGTCCTGGCGCCGGTGCCGATGTCGGTGGCGTTGACCCGGATCCGGTGGACGCCGTCGTGCCCCAGGTGGGCGCTGGCCCTCGAGGGGGCGATCAGCACGGGGTAGGTGCTCGCCGCGACGCCGGTGCCGAGCAGCAGATCGCCTTCCCGGGTGACGCCAGGACGCGGATCACGGTCCTGCCAGCCGAAGACCTCGGCGCCATGGCGGAGGCAGGCGGTGAGGTTCCTGCTGCTGAACGGGAGCCCCGAATCGGGCTCGGTCGCCGGTTCGTTGCGCAGCCGCAGCTCGACCGGGTCCAGCCCGGTGGCGACGGCGAGTTCGTCCATCGCGGACTCCAGGGCGTACATCCCGGGCGCCTCGCCGGGGGCGCGCATCCACGACGGGGTCGGCACGTCGAGGGCCACCACCCGGTGCACGGTCCGGCTGTTGGGGGAGACGTACATGACCCGTGCCGGGACGGCGGCCTGCTCCACGAACTCCCTCACCCGCGAGGTCTGGGTGACCACTTCGTGGGCGAGAGCCGTGATCCGTCCGTCGGCGCCCGCGCCCAGGCGGACATGGTGCAGCGTCGGCGCCCGGTGGCCCACGACGGCGGGCAGTTGACGGCGGGGCAGGGCCACCTTCACCGGGCGACCGGTGTGACGTGCGGCCATCGCGGCCAGCACCACCGGCGGGCGGGGCGTCCCCTTCGACCCGAAGCCGCCGCCGACGTGCTCGGACACCGCGGTGACCTGCTTCCTGTCCAGCCCGAACAGCTGGGCCAGAGCGTCCCTGACCGGGCCGGCACCCTGGCTCGAGTCCCGGACCGTCAGCCGGCCGTCGTGCCAGTGGGCGGTGGCCGCGTGCGGCTCCATCGGATGGTTGTGCAGAGCGGTGAGCCGGTACGAGGCGTCGACGCGGACGTCGGCCGCCGCGTACGCGCCCTCGAAGTCGCCCCTCTCGCGCACCGCGGGATGGCCCCCGTTGGCCTCCTCGGGCGTGTAGATGTCGGGACGGTCGTCGGTGAGCCGTACGTCGTGTTCCTCGGTCTCGTAGCCGACGCGCAGGGCGGCGGCGCCGGCGCGTGCGTTCTCGAGGGTGTCGGCCACGACCAGGGCGACGTACCAGCCCCTGTGCGGAACGCGGTCGTCCTGGAGGAGACGGAGCGTCGGGTCGTCCGGCTGCCCGAGGCGGGGGGCGTTCTCGTGGCTGAGCACCGCCAGCACGCCGGGCATGTCCAGTACCTCCGCCGTGCCGAGCGACGTGACACGGCCACGGGGGACCGCGGCGGGCACCGGCCAGCCGTACAGGCAGCCCGACGGGGTGTGTTCGGCGGCGTAGCGTGCCGCGCCGGCGACCTTCTCGCGCGCCTCCCGCCGGACGGCGGGCGCACCCAGCACGGTGGTCGGCCTGCTCATGACCGCTCCTTGCCGAGGTCGTCGCCGTCCGCGAGCCCGGCGAGGACGTCGACGGCGAGGTTGCGCGCGAGCCGCACCTTGAACGCGTTGTCCCGCAGCGGCACCGCGGCGGCGAGCTCCGCCTCGGCCGCGGCGGCGAACGCCTCGCGGCCGGCCGGCCCTCCGGCGAGCAGTTCCTCCGCCCTTCGGG